>CAYYEE010000024.1:0-19063 GCA_964470775.1 uncultured Planctomycetota bacterium
CATGCGGGGCAGCCTCTTCTGGACGCGATCCGGGCCGAGGCGTTTTCTCGGATGTTTCCAGCCGTGCGCAAATGCGTGACGATTGCCTTTGCCGAGTTGGGCAATGACGCGGGCTTGATCGGAGCTGCGGGATGGGCCTTGAAGATATCCGCAACTTCTGCATCATAGCTCATGTGGACCACGGCAAGTCCACCCTGGCCGACCGTTTCTTGCAGTGTTTGAAAGCGGTGGACAGCCGCAAGTTCCGCGACCAGATGCTGGACGACATGGACCTGGAGCGCGAGCGCGGCATCACGATCAAAGCGCGCGCCGTGCGCCTGGCCATGCCTTGGAAAGGCCGCGTATTGCAGTTGAACCTGATCGACACGCCAGGTCACGTGGATTTCAGCTACGAGGTGGCGCGGTCGCTGGCCGCGTGCGAGGGCGCGCTGTTGCTCGTGGACGCCAGCCAGGGCGTCCAGGCCCAGACCGTGGCCAACGCCTTCCTGGCCATGGAGCAGGGCCTGGACATCGTGCCTGTCATCAACAAGATCGACCTGCCCCAGTCGCGCGTGGAAGAGACGCTGGAAGAGATGCGCTCCACCCTCGACATCGCCCCGGACACCGTGGTGCGCGTTTCGGCCCGGACAGGCCAGAACATCGGCGAGGCGCTGGAGGCCGTGGCCAGCCGCGTGCGTCCGCCGCGGGGCGACCTGGCGGCGCCCCTGCGCGCGCTGGTCTTCGACAGCTCCTTTGATGACTACCGCGGGGTGATCCTCTACCTGCGGCTGATGGACGGGCAGATCAAGACCGGCGACAAAGTGCGCTTGCTGCGCGGGGGGCGTGTCTACGAGGTGACGGAGGTGGGCGCGTTTCGGCCGGAGATGCGGCCGGAGAAGACCTTGTCCGCGGGCGAGGTGGGCTATTGCCTGGCCGGCATCCGCGACATGAACGAGGTGAGCATCGGCGACACGCTGGCCATGGCCAAGTCCGCCGTGCAGCCCTTGCCCGGCTACCGCCCGCCCCGGCCCATGGTGTTCTGCGGTCTCTACCCGGCCGACGACCACGACTTCAGCGCGCTGCGCGAGGCGCTGGAGCGGCTGCGCCTCAGCGATCCCTCCTTCACCTTCGAGCCGGAGACATCGGAGGCGCTGGGCTTCGGGTTCCGGTGCGGCTTCCTGGGTTTGCTGCACATGGACGTGGCGCAGGAGCGGCTGGAGCGCGAGAGCAAGCTGGCCCTGGTGCAGACCGCGCCCAACGTGAACTACGAGGTGGCGCTGAAGGACGGGACGGTCGTGCGCGTGGATAACCCCGCGCGCCTGCCCGAGGCCGCGGCCATTCAGGAGCTGCGCGAGCCTGTGGTTCGGGCCAGCATGATCGTGCCCGCGGAAGCCATCGGCGCGGTGATGGGTCTGGCCGGCGAGCGGCGTGGCGTGTACAAATCCACGGAGTACCTGAGCGTTCAGCGCGTGTCGCTGGTCTACGAGATGCCGCTGGCGGAAGTGCTCTACGACTTCCACGACAACCTGAAGTCCATCACGCGCGGCTATGGCACGGTGGACTTCGAGTTTCTGGGCTTTCGCGCGGCGAGTCTGGCGCGGCTGGACGTGCTGGTCAACGGCGAGCGCGTGGACGCGCTGAGCGTCATTGTGCACCGCGACGAAGCCCATGCCCGCGGCAAGCGCGTGTGCGAGAAGCTGGCCGAGGAGATTCCGCGCCAGCAGTTCGCCGTGCCGGTGCAGGCGGCCATCGGCGGCAAGATCGTGGCGCGCGAGACTATCCGTGCCGTGCGCAAGAACGTGACGGCCAAGTGCTACGGCGGCGACATCACCCGCAAGCGCAAGCTGCTCGAACGCCAGAAGGAAGGCAAGCGGCGCATGAGAAGCGTGGGCAGCGTTGAGATTCCGCAGTCGGCCTTCCTCTCCATCTTGACCGCCCGCGAGCCGGCCGGCCGGGCCAGGGGGGGCGCATGAAGCGAGCCCAGCGCCGGCGCGGCGCCTTGCGCGACAACATCGAAGCGGCGGCCACAGCCATCGTGCTGGCGCTCGTCATTCGCCACTACGTGTTCGAAGCGTTCCAGATTCCCACGGGTTCCATGGCCCCCACGCTGGTGGGCGAGAGCCGCACGCTGGTGTGCCCCAATTGCGGGCTGCGGTTCACCGTGGACCACGCCCGCCCCATCGCGTCAGGCGCCTTCTGCCCCAATTGCCGCTATCTCTTCGGCTCCGAGGAGATTGCGCTGTCGCCCTGCCGCAGCATTCCCTCCATGCAGTTCGCGTGGCTCCAGTGGGCTTTGTCCGAGGGGTTTCACTCCCTGAGCGGCCAGGCGCATCCCTTCTCGGCTTCGGGCGGCGGCAACCGCATCTTGGTCAACAAACTCAAGCATGACTTCTCGCCCCCGCAGCGGTGGGACGTGGTGGTGTTCCGGTTCCCATGGGCGCAATGCAACCGGCCGAGCTGTCCCATGTTCGGCCGGACCGTCATTCCGCTCCGCGTCACGCCCGCGCGCTGTCCGCGGTGCGGCGGCGGGCGCATCGCCGTCACCCGCCCCCCTGGCGCGGCGCCTGGGGTGGAAGAGTCGCGCTGTCAAGACTGCGGCTGGCGCGAGCCCACGCGCCAGGAGGACGCGCGGTGTCCTGAGTGCGGAGGACCGCTGGTGGAGAGGAACTACATCAAGCGTCTCATCGGCTTGCCCGGCGAGCGCCTCCTCATCCGCCACGGTGACATTTTCATCAACGGCCAGATCGCCCGGAAGACGGGCAAGGCCCAGGACGCGATGTGGCGCGCCGTCTATGACTCGTCCCTGCCCAGCCGGCTGCCCAATTTCACTGCGCCCCAGGCTTGGGCCGCTGCCTCGGGCCGGGTGGAGCAGAAGGACGGAGAGCTGCGCGTGACGCCGGCCGGAGCCGCCGCCGCCCGGGCCAGCTTTGCCCGGCCCATCACGGACTACACGCCCTACAACGGCTGCGACGGCGGCGACATCCCCGTGGCGGATATCAAGGTGGAGATGGACCTGGATCTGTCCGCTTCGTTCAAGGCGTTCACGATTCAGATCGGCGAAGACGAGAACCTGAAGGACCAGGACAGGGGATGCGTCTACGAGCTGCGCGTGGCGCCGGCGGGCGAGGGCCGCGTCTCGCTGGGGTTGGCGGCCGCGGGCGTGGCGCTGGGTCAGCCACAGACGGTGGACGCCGGCCCCTCGGCGCGCCTGGCCTTCTGGCACGTGGACCAGGCCGTGGGCGTGGCCGTTGACGGCCAGACGGTTCTCACCCGCGCGTTCACCGTGCCGCCGGAGAAGATGGCCCTGGACTGCACGTCCAGCCGGCTGTCGCTGGTTGTGGAGGGCGGGGAGTTGCGCGCCACGCGCGTGCGCATCTGGCGCGACACCTATTACCGCCACGACCTGGGCCAGGCCCTCTACGCCACGCCGCCGGACGGCCATCTCATCTCACCCCACGGCTACTTCATGATGGGCGACAACAGCCGCAGCAGCGCCGACAGCCGTATGTGGGGCGAGGTCCCCGCCGACTTTGTCACCGGCCCGGCCTTTGTCGTGTGGTGGCCGATTGATGACATCCGGGAAGTCCGCTGAAGCCCGAAAGGCCAGCGCCATGAGCAAGCGCAAATCCGCCCGGCCCGCCCCTCCGCCCCAGCCCGCCACACCCGGCTGGGCGGCCCGGCTGGGCGCTGGCGAAGCCGCGCTGGCTGGCGGGTCGGCGCTCATGTGGTACCTCTCCTTTCCTCCGGCGGGCCTGTGGCCGCTGGCCTTTGTGGCGCTGGCGCCGCTTTTCGTCTTGGCGGCGCGCGGCCGGGGGTGGCGGCCGCTGATCTGGGCGTTTGCCGGAGGATGGGCCGCCAACGGGGCGTGCATCTTCTGGCTGCGCCACACGACCTGGGCGGGCATGATCGCTCTCGCCTTCTACGTGGCGCTCTACTGGCCTTTGGCCGCGTTCCTGATCGGTTGGACGCGCCGGCGCGCGGGTCTGCCGCTCACGCTGGCCGCGCCGGTGTTGTGGGTGGCGCTGGAGTTCGTGCGTTCGTGGTTGCTCACGGGCTTCCCCTGGGTGTTCGCCGGTCACACCCAGTTCCCCAATCGCTGGCTGCTCCAGACGGCGGACGTGGGCGGGGCGCATCTTGTCTCGTGGATTGTGGCGCTGGCGTCGGGCCTGGCGGCGGACCTGTCGCTGGGGACGTGGACGTCGCCAAAGCGGCGGCTCGCGTGGGCCGGAGGCGTGGCGGTGGCGCTGGCGGCGGGGCATGTCTACGGCGCGGCGCGGCTGGGGGTCTATCGCCCCTTGCCTGGCCCGCGCGTGGCGTTGGTCCAGGGCAATGTGCCCCAGAGCCTGAAGCACGACGGCGCGGACGTGTCGCTGCTCAAGATGCTGGTCGATCATCAGAAGCTCTCGCTCAGGGCCAAACAAGCGGACCTGATCCTGTGGCCGGAGACCATGATGCCCGTGCCGCTCAACCGCGTGCTGGGGCCGCAGCCGCCGGCCGCGGACACGTGGGGCGGGCTGGCCGCGCGCATGTTGCAGGAGATCGGCCGCGAGACCCGTGCGCACATGCTCATCGGCGCCCTGGCCGAGGAGCAGGCGCCCGAGAGACACTTCAACTCCGCCTACTTCCTTTCGCCCCAGGCCAAGCTGTTGGGCCGCTATGACAAGATGCGGCTGGTGCTCTATGGGGAATACACCCCCCTCAAGCGCTTCTTTCCTTTTCTCAAGGCGCTGCGGCCGCCGATCATGGGGCCGGACCTGACCGCCGGCGACAAACGCGTCATTTTCGAATTGCCGTGGGGCCAGAGCCGGACCAGCCGGTTCGGCGTCACCATCTGCTACGAGGACGCGGAGGCGGGCCACCAGCGCGCGTTCGTGCGGCAAGGTGTGGACTTCATGGCCAACCTGACCAACGACGGCTGGTTCCTCGACAGCGCGGAGCTGGACATGCACCTGGCTGTCTGCGGGTTCCGAGCCGTGGAGACGCGGCGGCCCTTTGTGCGCGCGGCCAACACAGGCATTTCGTCCATTGTCGACGCCACGGGCCGCGCCGTGGCCAGGCTCACCGAGAACGGCAAGGATCGTGAGATCGCGGGGCTGCTGCAAGGCGAGGTCCCGCTCACGGACATGCGCAGTCTCTACGTTGTCATCGGCGACGCGTTCGCCCTTCTCCTTTGCGCGGCCGGCGCGGGGATGCTGGTGGCGGCGTGGCGGAGAACCGCGTTTGAGGCGGCGGGGAGGGCTTCGTCATGAGGACGAGGGCAAAAGCGCCAGCCGCCTTGGCCATTGTTGCGGTCTTGTGCGCCTTGCGCGGGGCTGCCGCTCAGGAGCTGTTGTCCAACCCCGGCTTTGAGGCCGAGGAGCGGGGCCGGCCGGGCGCGCCTGCGGGGTGGTCGTTCGAGTCGTTTTACAACGGCGACGTGGCGAAGATGGAGTGGACGCGCGAGGGGCGCGAGGGCGGCCGCGCGGTTCGCATCCCCGCCGGATCGGGCTGCGCGGGGCTCAAGAGCGCGCCCTTTTTCGTCAAGCCGGGCCAGCGCTATCGCGTGGCGGCGTGGATCAAGTTCGAGCCCGGCCCAGGCGCCAGACCGTTCCACCCGGAGCGCAGCCGGTTTGATGCCTTCCACGCGGACGCGTCGCTGCAGACCTTCTCGCCCAAAGGCGCGGCGGACGTGACAGGCCAGCGCGTGCAGACGCGCATGTTCGGCGCAATGACCGAGCCGGGCTGGCGTCTGTGCGAGAGGGTTTTCACCACGCCGCCTTCCGCGGCCGCGGCCGTGCTTTACCTGCGCTTCACGGCTTACAACGACGGATTTTGGATTGACGACGTGAGCGTGGCGCCGGCGCCTCCGTTGCCCAGCCGCATCGAGTTCAGCCAGCCCCGCCGCTTCGTGCCGCTGACGCCGTTCCGCGAGGACGCCTGCGCCGAGGACGTAGATTTCTCAGACACGGGCGCCACGCTGGCGCAGACTCCGAACCTGGCGCCCAACGCCAGCTTCGAGGCGCCGGGCGCGGACGGAACCGGCGCGGCGGGATGGGCCTTTTCGTCCAGCGCCGCGGACCGGACCTTCGAGCTCGACGCGACGGCCGGGCGCGTTCTGGACGGCAAGCGGTCGGCCAGGTTGTCCGGCGGGGAGGAAGGCTGGTCGGAGCTGGTGTCGGCCCCGGTGGAAGTGAACCGTGACGACGAATATGTGGCGTCCGTGTGCTATCACTTTGAGGGCGAAGGCCAGCCGCAACTGCGGCTCATCGGCGGCGACGGCCAGGAATTGCTGCAGCTAGATCTTTTCCGCGACGTGGCGCCCTATCCGTGGCTGCGCGAGGAACTGCGCCTGCGGCCTGGCATGTGGCGCGGCGCCAGGGCAAAGACCGCGCGCGTGGCCGTGCGCCTCTACGGACAGGGCGATCTGTGGGTGGACGGGGTCGTTTTGCGCAAGGGGTGGGACCGCGGCGCCGTGGGGGAGAAGCAGGCCCCCGCGCGGCAGGGACGGCTGGTCTCGGCGGTGACGGAAATCGGCGCCGTGGACGAGGCGCGGCTTTCGTGGGAGGCGCAGGCGCCGGAGGGCGCGCGGCTGGAGATGTTCGCCCGCGTGGGACCGTCGGATTCGTGGAATCCAAGGACGTGGACGCAGTGGCGGGCGGTGAAGAACGGCGAGGCGGTCTTTCTGCCGGTTCGGGGCGTGGCGATGTTCATGCAGTGGAAGGCGGAGATGCGGCGCGACGAAAAGACCGGCGCCGCGCCGCTGCTGCGCCGCGTGGTCGTGGAGCGCAAAGGCGAAGCGGCCCCGCGTACGGACGCCATCGCCGTCGGCCGCATGACGCAGGGCTTCATTGATCCTCGCGATCTGCAGGGCGGTTGGAAGAAGTTCGCGGGCTGGACGCGCGAGCAGATCGAGTCGGCGCCGGAGTTCACCGCGTTCGCGCGCGACCGGGCCGCGGGCGCGGCGGGCGAGACGGACCGCATGGCCCAGGTCCGCGCGCTGATGAGCCAGCAGCTTGTTCTGTACAACGCGTATCTGGGCGCGGGCGGCGGCGTGAAAGGCATGGAGCTGGTGAGCCAGGGCACGGGCGCGGGCTGCGGCGCGGTGAACGGCTTCTACGCCGAGGCGCTGAAGCGGCTGGGCATGCAGGCGCGGGCGCTGAGTCTGGGCGGACTGGACGGGTCGGGCCATTCCGCCATCGAGGCGTGGTCCAATGAGCACAACAAGTGGGTTTTCACCGATTGCTTCTACGGCGGCGTCTTCTTGACGCGCGAGGGCGCGCCGCTGGCCATGGAGGAGGTGTTCGACCTGTGGCGCCAGGACCGGATGGACGAGGTGACTTACGCGCCATGGGGCGCGCCGGCCTCGCTGATGTTCCGGGCCGAGGGGTGTTACACCAACGGCCAGCAGGCGCCCGGGCCGATGCGCAAGCGCGGCGGCGGGTTGCTGGGCGAGTTCGCGGCGGCCAGCCTGTCGGGCGAGGCGGCGGGCGCGCAGAGCCAGGCGCCGGAGGTGAGCTGCCTGCGCGACGGCTTCCCGCTGGAGCGCATCCACCCGCATGGTCCCGTGGCCGGCCAGGGCGTGGAGCGCGACAGCGTGCTCTTCGCGCTCAACCAGACGGAAATCACTCTGACCGCGCTGGACGGGGGCAAGGCGCGGGTGAGCTTGGCCCACAACATGCCCGCGTTCGAGCGCTTCGAGATTCAGCATGACGAGCGCGAGGGATGGAGGGCCAGCCCGGCGGAGTTCACGTGGAGCCTGGCTCCGGGGACAAACGTGCTGCGCGCTCGCGCGGTGAATGCGCTGGGCCAGGCCGGGCCGGCGGCGGAGATGGACTTGCGCTACGACGCGGCGCTGGCCCAGGCGATCCCCTCGCCCGCGCCGCAGGTGGACAAGGCATGGCGGCTGCCGCTTCGCTGGCGCGTGGCGGTGGACGTCTGGACCGGGCTCTACGACCGCTACGACGCGGTCCTGTCGGCGCCAGCGCCGCTGGAGACGTGGGCCGGGGCCAAGGTGGATCCGGGCTCGCTGCGCCTGGTGGAGATTCGCGGCGGCCGGGCCGAGGACGCGGCTTTCCGCTACGTGGGAGGCGAACTGGCCATCGCCGCGGCCGGCCGCACGCCGCTGATGACCTCGCGGCGGTTTTATCTCTACTTCGACGAGAAGGCGGGCGAGCCCGCGCCGGAGTTGCCCATGCCCGAAGCGGGGCCGCCGAACTGGGTGTTCAACGGCGGCTTTGAGGAAAGCGCGCCCGGACCCGGTGGCGCGCCGCTCAAGCCGTCGTGGCTGCCGTTCGGCGTGCCGCCTGAGGACGTGGAGGTGAAGATCATCGAGAACGCGCCAGGGGGCAAGGGCCGGCGCTGCGCCTTGGTGGCGGGCAGGAACGGGCAGCCGGCGCGGTTCATGGGGCCGCTCTTCCGCATCGAGGCGGACACGCCGGTGGAGGTCTCATTCTGGGCGCGCTCGCCCAGCGGGCAGGGCTCGGCGCGCGTGTCGCTGGCGCCGTGCGGCCGCGACAAGCGCCTGCTGCCCTGGAACACGCACAAAATCTCGGCGCAGGCGCGGCTGGATGGCGGCGCTTGGACCAAGGCCGTGGCCTACGGCCTCACGGCGCCGGACGCGCCGTGGGGGCGGCTGCGCATTGACGTCGAGGGCCCTGGCGCGTGGCTCGACGCCATCACCGTGCGCCGCCGCGAAACGCCCGAGGCCGGGCCGGCCACGCTGAGGATCGGCGAGGTGGAACGCCGCGCGGAGTAGGCGCGCCCCGGCAAGACATCGCGGCCCCCTTGTGCTATGCTGGCCGGCGGATACCAGGGAGGAACGTCATGAGCGAGCCGAAAGGCAGCGAACGCCGGCGGTTCCCGCGCGTGGCAGGCGCGGTGAAGATCCGGCTGAAGCTGCTGCGTGGCGGCGTGCACGAAGCGATGGAAGGGCGCTCGCGGGACATGAGCGTGGGCGGGGTGGCGGTGTGGGTGGCCAGGGAGCTGCCGCCCGGCGCGCGGCTGGAGGTGGCGTTCGTGGGGCTGGCCGGCGGCGACGACATCGTGGCCACGGGCCGGGCCGCGTGGTGCTGCTGGCGCGAGGAACGGCAGGCCTGGGAGGCGGGCATCGAGCTGCTGGGGCTGTCCGAGGACGCGCTGAGCAAGCTGCTGTCGCTGATCAACGCGGTGGAATGGACCCGGCGCCGCGGCGCCCACGACACGGCCGGCGCGCCGAGAACGCGCTTCGATCCCCCGCCTGGCTCCAAGGCGGCCTATCGCCGGGCTGGATCGCTGCACGACGCGCCCTGGCACGAGGCGCCGTTGCGAGGGTTGTCGCTGCGCGACGTCTATCTCTCGCTGTCCGAGCCGCTGGGCCGCGGCGCGGACCTGGAGATCCAACTGCAGCCCGACGATGGCGACCCGCTCCCCATGACGCTGCGCGGCATGGTGGCGGAGATCTTCACATCCGTGCGCGGCGACACGTGGGAAGCGCGCGTGTCCATCCGCCATCTCAGCGACCAGGACCGCATGCGGCTGGCGGCGTGGCTAAGCGGGATGATTGGGCAGTGAAAGGCGGCGGCCGCCGCCAAGCCCCGAAGCCCCAGGACCCCTGCCGTTTTACGCTTCCCCTTGCGGCCAGGCGCCGCGCAGCAAGGCCAGGGGCGTGAGGCCGTCGCTGATGGCGAGCGACTGGAACGGGGCGTGGCTGGCGGGGCCGACGCAGAAGCGGGCGGCGGGCTTGTCGCCCAGGACAAACACAAACGCGCCCAGGGTTCTCCAAGGGAAGACGCCGGTGGGGTTGCATAGGGAGAAGGGGTGATTGGCGCGGTCGGCGGCGAAGCGCTCGAAGTCGGCCGGCGGCAGGGGACCGCGCGCAAGGGCCTCGCGCATGAGGGCTTCGAGCCGGCTGCGGCGGACGAAGCTGCTGCGGCAGGGCGGCTCTTCCAGACGGGCGGCGTTCTCGAAGCGGCGGCTCTCGGGCGCGATGAAATGGTTGGCCACGGCGGCAAAGCCCTTCTTCATGCGCAGGACGGACCACTCGCGGCGGGCGATCTCGACAACAGCGCCCTGCCCCGTGGCGTCGGCCATGAGCAGGATGCTGCCTTTGCGCCAGCCGGCGCCGCGGACCGCGCCGCGGCGGCACAGAACGGCGACGCGGGCGATGGCGTCTTCGCACGTGGCGCACTGCTCGGCCAGGAGGCGTGTGAGGAGGCAGTCGTCGAACCCTGGGGCGTCTTCGGGGTCCGTGATGGGGCTGCCGGTGTTGTTGGCGATGGCGAACCCCGCGTCGTTGAGGGCGTAGGCCACGCCGAGGTTGAGGACGTTGGACCCGTAGAGGACGCGGCGCGAACCGTCAACGTGGCGGATGGCCACGTACTGGGGCTTGGGGCGCTCGTCGCGAATCTTGAACACGATGGGCCGGCCCGTGGAGGTGACGTCGCCCATGGCCAGGGCGGAAGTGCATTCGCCGGTGGAGACGTAGGCGGGCTTGGTGTAGGGCGCGGAGGCGAGTTCGAACATGGCCCATGGGTCCACGCCCGCGGCTTCAGCCATGGCTTGGGTCTCGGCGACCCACGCGGGCGCCTCTTTCTCCAAGAGAGCGCGCAACGCCTCCGCGGGGCCGCGCAGTGCGGTTTCGGCCTTCCACAGACGCTTGAGCTCGGAGGCGATGCTATCCTTTTGCGCCTGGCCGATGAGACGGCCCACGATACGGGGAGCGCCTTGCAGGCAAACGGCGGTTTCGGACACGCAAGTTCCTTTCTGGGTCTGCCGGACGGACCGGACACGTCGGATGGGCCGGACGGGGGGATCAAGCCGGACGGGCCCGGCGCGCCAGACCCGTCCGGCAAACGCGGCTTACAGCAGCCCCTGGCTTTGCACCCACTGGATGGCGCGGCGGCGCAGTTCCGTCGCGTCGGCCAGGCGCAGTTTTTCCTTGATCTTGGCTCGATAGGTCTCGATAGTCTTTGGGCTGAGATGGAGGCGGCTGGCGATGTCGCCGGCGCCGAGACCCTGGCCGATCATCTCGAAGACGCACAGCTCGCGGTCGCTGAGGCAGTCGGCAGGCGAGGCGCCGCCGGGCTGGGGCGCTTCCACGACCTTTTGCAGGATGTCGCGCTGCATGGCGTCGCTGAGGTAAATGCCGCCGCCAAGGACGCGGAAGATGGCTTCGCGGATCTTCTCGCCGGCTTCGTCCTTCATGACGTAACCGCGGGCGCCGGCGCGGAGCGAGCGCTCGGCGTAGATGGTCTCGTCGCGCACGGAAAGGACGAGCACGGGGATGCCGGGGAAGCGGCTGCGGATGTCCTTGACGAGCTCGAGGCCGCTGCCCTGGGCGAGCGAGAGGTCGGTGATGACGATGTCGGGCCGGGTGTTGGCGATGACCTGCATCGCTTCGGCGGCGCCGACGGCCGAGCCGCAGACTTCCAAGGTGTCTTCCTGTTCGAGCAGTTGCTTGAGGCCTTGCACCACGATGGGGTGGTCGTCCACCAGCACGACTCTAGCCACGCTTGTGGCGTTTCCGCTGCAGTTGGTCATTCCCGTTCCGCCTTTCTCCCCCCCGAGGAATTCTCAGGTCCCATCAGGTTCAGAGCCGCCCGCATCTCACACCGGGCGCCATGGCCCGGCGCCGGGCGCGCCTCAAAGCTTCCCCCCAGAAAGCGGAGCCTCTCGCGGAGGCTCATCAGCCCGAACCCGCCCCCCCGGTCCGGCGCCCCTTGCCAGCCGGCCCCAAACCCCACGCCATCGTCCTCTACGGCTACGAGGATGCGGCTGCCTTCGCGGGCGATGGAGACCGTGGCGTTGCGCGCGGCGGAGTGTTTGACGACGTTGAGGAGCAGCTCGCGCGCGCCGCGGTAGAGCGCCAGCTGCACGTCGGGGTTGAGCGGCTTAAGTTCGCCGTCGTCGCGCACGGTGATACGGATGCCGTGCTGGGCCTGCATCTTGCGGGCCAGGGTCTCGATGGCGGCTTCCAGGCCCAGCTCGTAGAGGACTGGGCTGCTGAGCTCGTAGATCTGCGAGCGCACGCATTCGAGCGACTGCTTGATGAGCTCCTCGACCTCGGCCAGGTCGGCGCCGGGGGCGGACTTGCGGCCGCCGGACTTGTGCTGGGCGAGTTTGATGCGGGCCAGGGCCAGGCTCTGGCCGATGCCGTCGTGGAGGGCTTCGGCCACGCGGCGGCGTTCGCGCTCTTCGGACATGGAGACCTGTGAGGCCAGGGAGCGGAGCTGGTTCTGGTACTCCTGGAAGCGCAGCTCCGTCTGCTTGCGCTCGGTGATGTCGCGGACGATGACGACGGCGGCGCGGCGGTTGCGGAAGGTGATGGGCGCGCCGGTGGCCTCGGCGGGGACCATTCGGCCGTCGAGTCTCCGGAGGCGCAGTTCGGTGAGAGGCGTGGGCTCGCGGTCTTCCAGCAGGCGTCTCAGCAGGCCGGCCACCAGCTCTTCCTGGTCCGGGGCGATGAGCGGCCAGAGGGATCGGCCGGCCAGGTCCTCGGCGCAGTCCGCGCCCAGCAGGCGGGCGGCGGCGGCGTTGGCGAAGAGGATCTCGTTTTCACCCACGACGCCGATGGCGTCGGGCGAGAGCTCGACGAGGCGGCGGTAGCGGTCTTCGCTCTCGCGTAGCGCCTCTTCGGCGCGGACGCGGGCGGTGGTGTCGCGCAGGACGCCGGCCACGCCGACGATGCGCCCGCCGGCGTCGCGCAGGGGGCGGCCCCGGTCTTCCAGCCAGTGCACGCGGCCCTGTTTGTCGCGGACCCGCACTTCGGTCGTGGCTTCCTGGCCCGTGGTCATGGTGAGCTCGAAGTCGGCCACGGCGCGGGCGCGGTCTTCGTCCACCACGAAGTCCACGAACGGCCGGCCCACGACTTCCTCGGGCCGGTAGCCGTAGCGCGTGATCTGCGGGCCGATGTGCCGGATGACGCCCTCGGCGTCGAAGTGGAAGAGGATGTCGCTGCCAGCCTCGCAGAGCTCGCGGTACTTCTCTTCGCTTCGGCGCACCGCGTCCTCCATGGCCTTGCGTTCGGTGACGTCCTCGATGACGCCCACCAGTCCGGTCAGGCGGCCGTCGTGGTCGTACAGAGGGGCTTTGTGGAAGACGACGTCGCGCTGCGTTCCGTCGTTGCGCGTGACCGTGAACTCGTACACCTGGGTCCGGGGCGAGCGGAAAAGGTCTTCGTCCATTTCCTTGTACTTGTCCGCCGCCGCCTTGGGCGACGTTTCGTGCACGGTGCGGCCCAGGATTTGATCCTTGGGGCGGCCGAGGAAGTCGCAGAACGCCTTGTTGCAGCCGCGATAGACGCCGGCCAGGTCTTTGTAGAAGACGGGGCTGGGCACGGCCTCCAGCGCCTGCTCCACCTCCCGCCCGGCGGCGGCCCCCTCGATGGCGCGCTCGATGGCGGCCAAGGCGGCGGCGGCGGACTCGGCGGGGGGCCCGCCCGCGTCCGCCAGTTGGGCCAAGAGGGCGGCCACGCGTTCCCGGGCCTCCCTCAGTCCGTCCTGAAGGCTGGATCCGCCTGTCATTGCCGCGTTCCTCCGGGGCGAGGCGGGCCCGCGCCAGCCTCGATGACGACCATCGCGTACGTATGCAGCCGGGGAATGAGCGCGCAGCCGCCGCGCAGGGCCAAGGCCTCCTCCTCGGGCGCCGCGTCCGGCGTCAGCAGCCTCGCGGAGTTGGCGTCCGCGGGCAGCGCCACGGCGGCCCGGCCTGGCCCATCGTCGTTGGCATAGTTCAACAGATGAATCACGCGTCTCCCTGATGCGACCCGGTAGCCTTCCGTGGCGACATAAGGTCCAGCTTCCACGCGCCACGGCAGGCGTCCGCCCGCGGCCAGAATCACCGCGGCGGCGATCTCGCCCGATCGCTCTGGGCGGCGCATGTCGTGATACGCGGGCGGATGGTCGCGCTCGGGCGCGGAGAGCCGCTCCGGGTTGTCCGGCAGGTAGACCACGCGCTCGCGGCCCAGGAGCTTCTGCAGCGGGTGCGCGCGGCGGTGGCGGAAGCGCTCGTCGTAGATGCCGGTGCGGCCGGTCATCACCAGCCCGCGGCCCGACTCAACGAACGCGATGATCCGCGCGATCTCTTGGTCGCTGAGGCAGGTCTGTTCGGCCAGGACCAGCGCCTCATAGCGATCCAGCCGGTCCAGTTGATAAGAGAAGATCATATCAAACGGGACGTGCTCTTGCAGCAGGGCTTGCTCCATGCCGAAGACGCAGGGGTAGCTGTTGAAGTAGTCGAGCGTGACCGACGCGCGGCCGCGCAGCACGGCGACGCTGGCGAGCGACTCGGCCGCGTCGAGCAGGGCTTCGTGGCGCCGGAAGAAGTCGAAGTAGAGGCGCAAGGCGGCTTCGAGCTCGGGCTCTTGAAACGCGGCCAGGCCGCCGCCTGTGGAGCGCAGAGCCCAGGTGGGCGTGGCGAGGTGGCCGCCGTACATGACGGTCTCGGCCAAGTCGCGCTTGACCTCGGCCGCGGTTTCGGGCCGGCGCAGGCCGCCCACGGGCGCGCCAAAGGCGGCCAGCTCGGCCGTGCTTTCCATGCCGTCGGGCGGCCGGACGCGCTTTTTGGACGGCGCGCGCAGCCAGGCGGTGCTGAGCACGACGCGGTTCTGGGCAAAGCCGTGTTTGAGGCCGCGGAACTTGGCGGTGAGCACGCCGTCGCGCACAAAGCTCTGGTCGTGGTTCTCGTCCACCAGGATGTCGATGCTGTCCGGGTCTTCGGCGGGCGCCGCGTACATGTCGTAGGTCACCTGCGCGGCCTGGGGGTTGATGCCTTTGATGAGGTCGTTGAACTGGCGCAGGCGCTGAGCCATGAAGTCGCGGCGGAACTCGATTAGCTCCTGGAACAGGGGGTCGCGGCGGTCTTCCGTGGTGGGGATGCGCACGTGGCGCAGATGGGGCAGGCCGAAGAGCCGCTCCACGTCCTGGCCTTCGTACTTCTTGACGACGTAGTCGCGGAAGCGCGCCTGGCACACGTCACAGTGGCACTTGTAGACCGTGCCGTCCCACTCGACGCCGTCCATCTTGGCGACGGTGAGGCAGCGGCGCACGACCTCGCGGAGATAGTCGAAGTAGGCCTCGTGCTGCTGGCAGCCTAGCCAGCGCCAGTAGGTTCCGCCACCGTAGAGTATAAGCTCGCCTTTGGCGTCGCGCTGAATCCAGTCGCGGGCCTGGGGGCGTTCGTCAAGGAAGGTTTCGTAGCAGAGGGTGGCCCACTGGTGATAGCCGAGCACGCGGATGCCGTATTTGTGGCAGAGCTCGGTGTAGCGGGCGGCGCGCTCCATTTCTTCGGCTTCGGCTTTGAGGCCAAAGCCTTTGTAGAAATGGGTGGACACGAGGTTAACGCCCATATCGGCCAGGCGCGCGACCATCTCCTCGGAGTGCATGCGCAGATACCACTCCTCGGTCCAGCTCGCGTTGCCTGGGGAATAGGCGGCCATGTGGGCGCTGCGGCGGTAGAGCGCCAGGGGTTCCCAAAGCGCCCACACCCAGCGCAGCCTGCCCCGGCCAATCCACTCTGGCACGGGATGAGCGGCCCTCTCGACCACGATCCCTCCCTCCGCTGAACCCCGTCCTCACCCATCATGTTGCGTCCAGATTGGGCGGTTGTCAACCGTGGAACGAGAAGGACGATTCGATGGCAAGTGTTTCTTGCCGTCGCGAAACACGATCAGGGCGCGTTGGGAAGGGATGGACGCGGGCTTCTGGAAGAACGGCGGCGGGAAGCGCGCGCCGTGGAGCTCCATGAACACGGTGCGCTGGTCGCGGGCCAGCTCGTGGTCCAGGGGGCGAAGCGCGTCGCACGCGGGCTGGGCCGTGGCGGCAATGGCGTTGAGATATTCGAGGTCCCCGTGCCGGGCGGCGACGTGGAGGGCCAGGGCGAGGGCGGTGGGTTTTGCCTTCCTCGCCGGACGCTACGCGAGTCGTTGCCCGTCCGTCCCGCGATACATCACGGGTTGGAGGAACAGCCGCTCTCCCGACTCGTCCTCGACTTCGACGCGGACATAGGTGACGGCCGGGGCGCCGTCGTTGAGGGGGATTTCCCATTCGGCGCTGAAACCTTTGGCGGTGTGGGCCGTGCGGCCGTCGGCGATGAACTTGATGTGCGCGGGAACGTTGAGCGTGACCGCGACGCGGCGCGGGTTGGCGGCGAAATCGCTGACGTCGAGGCCGCTTCCTTTGAGGCAGGCGTAGAAGCGGCCCTGGCGATAGGCGCGCAGGCAGTCGGCGTCGGTGAAGGCCGGCGGGAGGAGCATGACCCGTCCCAGCCAGCCGCCTTCTTCCTTGATGGCGTGGTCGGGGACGCAGAAGCCGAAACAGCGGCGGCCTTTGGACAGGATGCGGTCCCACATGTGAATGGAGTAGCCGGGATCGGGCTCGCCTTCTTCGGGCGGATAGCGGCCGTTGCGGATGCCGATGGCCACGCCGTCGTTGTATATCTCGATGCCCAGCACGCGCGGGTCGAAGGCGAGCATCTCCTCCACCTGCGCGTCGCTGAGCCGGCTCCACGTGGGATGGGCGATGACGACCCCGCCGCCGTCGGGGACATCGAGACAGCGGAAGGCTTCGGCGAAGGCGTCCTGCCAGGGACCGTTGTAGCCCAGGGGGTAGCCGTGTTGCGGCAGAGCGAACTGGCCGCGCGCGTCGAAGTGGCCCGAGCACATGGCCGAGCCGGGCGCGGTGACGTGGCAGGGCATGTTGGTGAAGGAGTGGTGCTCGGCGTTCTTGCTGAGGAGGACGTCGGCGGGCAGGCGCGAGAAGATCGGTCCGGTTTCCTTGAACGGAAGGTGGCGGCGGATTTCCTCGGGCAGTTCATCTTTCCAGGTGATAAGGTCGTTCCAGTTGATGGGCGGCGGCACAGGGACTCCGTGGCGCGTGGCGGGCCAGGCTTGGCGCAGGCGGAAGTCGCTGAGGCGCGTATCGGCCAGGCAAGGCGCGGAGGGGTAGTAGTTGGAGATGGGGAAGTGGCGCAAACCGTGGCGATAGGCGTTGTCCAGCCTGATCTGCGCGCGAGGAGTGGGCGATTCCCACGGCGTGCTGATATGCATGTGGGTGGTGGACGCGACGCGGAGCGCGGTTCGCCAGTTGAGCGACTCGTAGGGGTTGTTCAAGGGGTCATCCTTTGGACCGCGCACGTCAGGGAACAGGGGTTCAATACGGCGGCGCCAGCCTCCGAAGGCCGTGGCCGAGGACCGCGGCGAGGAACAGGGCGTTGCGCAGAGGGAGCGCCGGCGTGAAGAAGGCTGGGATGCGGACGCTTTAGCCTCGGAGGGAGTCGTGGAGGCGCTGGGCCAGGCGCTCCAGCCAAGCGGCGTTGTGAGGCCACTCGTTCAGGCCGGAAAGCCATTGGGGAGGAATGCCGGCTCTGCCGACACGGGCGCCGATGATGGCGCCCAGGATGGCGGCGGTGGTATCGGCGTCGCCGCCGGCGGAGATCATCTCGGTCATGGCGCCGCCGAAGTCCGTTGCGCGGCGCAGCCAGACTTGAACGACGCAGGGGACGGTGTGGAGGATGCAGCCGGACACGCCTTGGCCGCAGCCGATGGACTCGGCAAAAACCTGGAGGGGGTCGCCGCGCTGAGCAGAGGCGGCGGCCTTGGCCAGAAGCGCCATCAACTCGCCACACGGCTGGCCGGCCAGGGCCGATTGCGCGGCCGCGAGATAGCTATCGGCCGTCAGCGAGGCGCCGGTGGCGCTGAGCCGCGCGGCGACGGCCGCGGCGAGCGCGGCGTGATAGGCCCTGGGGTCGGAGTGGGTCATGCGCGTGGAGCGCAGAACGAACTCGCGGAGGCGCGCTTCGCCGCCGCCGCACGCCACGCCCAGCAGCGGGCTTCGCATGGCCGGGCCGTTGCCGGCGGAGAACACGCCGCTGCGCGATGGAGGAAAGCCGATCCAGAGCTTGAGGATGGAACGCAGTGTGGCAAAGCCGACGCCGGCGGGGACGCTGGCCAGCCACCAGCGCAGCGACCGGGCCAGGCGCCTCTCGAACAACTCGGGCCGGCCGTGGGCGGCGATGAGCGCCTGGGCCGTGAAGATGGCGTGTTCCGTGTCGTCGGAGATCATGCCCCGGCCAAGAAGGAAGCGATGGCGGACAGCGGGGCCGAGGAGCCGGGCGGCTCTGCGGCGGGTGAGGCCCTCATAGGGCAGACCCAGCGCGTCGCCCACGGCCCCCCCAAGCAGACACCCTGCGATCGCCTCTCGTTCCGGCGGCGCCGGCGCGTTTTCTTGCGCCCTTTCGGCTTCGGGCATCCGGGGGTCCATCGTGCTCTGTCACTCGGAGTGCGGTCATGAGACGGAATGGGCTCCTATTCTTCCGCAATGACGCGGCAGAGGCAATAGACCGCGACGCACCCGCCCATGACGAGGCCGCCGAACTGGACGCCCATACAGCCGAGGAGCGATTCGCCCCAGGTCTTCTTGAGCGTGCCGGCCGAGGTCTTCAACATGCGCAAGGGGCTGGTCCCTTCCTGGCCGAGGACGATGATGGGCACGACAAAGACCGACGCCACGCTCCACGCGAGGCCGATGAGTTTGATGATCCACCGGCCAAGAAGACCTATCCGCTCCTCCAGTGTGCGGATGAGCAGGCCGACGAGCCCCGTGAACAGCAGCAGTTTCTTGTTGTCGAACAGCACGCCCACGGAGCGCTTGAAGAGGTTCCAGCTTCTATCGAGCTTGCCCATCATGCATCCCCCTTTTGTTGTCGCGCCAGCGATGCGCCAGCCAGCGCCCTGTCGCACGACGGCCGCCCCTCGGGCGAACCCCCTCGCTAAGGGAAATGGCATTTCGAAGGAGGAAGCATGTCAGACGCCGGCGAGAAGAAGAAAGCCCTCTGGCAGTTGCGCCAAAGGGCTTTCCGTGAACCTGGTCGGGGTGGCGAGACGTGGATAGAACTGTTTTTGCGGGCGGTATGGGAGGCGGGGAGAGGGTTGGCGCGATGATCGAGGGGGCGAGGGCAGGAGGGAATGCGTGCGAGGCTACAGCGCTTCGGAGAACTCGGTAACGTCCACTCCGGCCAGTCGGAGGATGCCCCTCAAGGTCCCTATCTTGATCTCGCGGTGCATGGGCACGACGCAACCCGTCTTGCCTTGGACCGTCTCGCGGACCATGACAACGTGACTGCCGCGCTGCTG
>CAYYEE010000025.1:0-18964 GCA_964470775.1 uncultured Planctomycetota bacterium
CCGGCGGCCAGCAGCAGCGCCTGTGCATCGCCCGCGCCCTGGCCGTGGACCCCGAGGCGCTGCTCATGGACGAGCCCACGTCCGCTTTGGACCCGCGCTCCACCTCGCGCATCGAGGACCTCATCGCGGAGTTGCGCGGCCAGTACACCATCATTATCGTGACGCACAACATGCAGCAGGCCGCGCGGGTCTCCGACTGGACCGCGTTCTTCTACGAAGGCGGCCTGGTCGAGTTCGGCGCCACGCAGCGCATCTTCACCACGCCGGGCAGCAAGCAGACCGAGGATTACATCACGGGACGGTTCGGATGATTAGGAGGCCGGGCCATGTCGGTTCACCTCAAGCGCGAGATCGAGCTGCTGAAGAAGGAAATCCTGGCCTTGGGCGCCATGGTGGAAGAAAACGTGTGGCGCGCCGTGAAGTCGGTGGAGGAGCGCGACGCGGACCTGGCGCGCCAGGCCTTGGAGCGCGACGAGGAGATCGACCGCCGCGAGGTGGCCGTGGAGGAGGAATGCCTCAAGGCCCTGGCCCTGCACCAGCCCGTGGCCAACGACCTGCGCTTCATCATCGCCATGCTCAAGATTGACAACGACCTCGAACGCATCGGCGACATGGCCGTGAACATCGCCAAATCGTCGCTGGCTTTGGCCGGGCAGCCCAGGCTGGAGGTGTGCTTCGACCTGCGGACCATGTCCGACAAGGCGCGGTCCATGCTCAAGCGCAGCCTGGACGCGGTGGTGAACACGGACGCGGACCTGGCCCGCCAGGTGCGCGCCGCGGACGAGGAAGTGGACGACCTCGACCGCCAGTTCTGCCACAGGGTCAAAGAAGCGATCAAGGCCCATCCCCACCGCCTCGACGCGCTGCTGGCCATGCACAACATCAGCCGCAGCGTGGAGCGCATCGCCGACCTGGCCAGCAACATCGCCGAAGACACGATCTACATGGTGAAAGGCGAGATTGTGCGCCACACGGCCGAGACGGAAAAGTAGGGGGGCGCTTGCGGCGGGCCGGACAGGCCGGGCATGTCCGGCGGATCGGACGGAGGGGCGGGCGTGGCCTTTGAGGCGCCGGCGCTCTATACTGGTGGTCAGCGCGTGGGAACAGGATCATGGCCATCAGGGAGAAGAGGCATGAAGGCTGCGTGGCTGCTGGCGATGGCGGCGGGGCTGGGGATTTGGGCGGGGGCGGCGGCCGCGGCGGAGTACTTTGTGGCGCCCGGCGGCGACGACAAGAACCCCGGCACGGCCGGCCGGCCGTTCGCCACGCTGCAAAAGGGCGCGGACCTGCTCAAGGCGGGCGACACGCTCACCGTGGCGCCGGGCGTCTATCGCCAGAGCGTGCGCCTCGGCAAGGTGAACGGCGAAAAGGACAAGCCGGTCACGATCCGCGCCGCCATCCCCAAAACCGCCATCCTCATCGGCTCCACGACGGTGACCGGCTGGGCTAGGACGCCGGGCGCGCGGAACACCTGGAGCGCGGCGCTGGCCGCGCCCACGCATCTGGTCTACGAGCGCGACACCAACCGCGAGTACATGGAGCTGGCCGACCTCTATCTCGTGGATGAGCAGGCCGGCGCGTTCGCCTATGACGAAACGCGCAAGCGCATCTACGTCCACACCGCCGACAGCGCGCCGCCCGACTCGCATCGCATTGACGCGGCGGTCCTGGGCATGGGCTTTGACGCCTGGTCCGGCGGCCCGGCGGACTGGCACATCTCGCTGCGCAAGCATCTCGTCATCGAAGGCTTCGTGCTGGAAGGCTTCGCCAATGCGGGCATCCACATCATGCGCGGCGATGGATGCGAGGTCCGCGACTGCGTGGCGCACCACTGCGGCGCGGGCATCTTCATGCACTCGTCCATCCGCGGCGCCATCCGCCGGTGCGAGGCCTCGTGGTGCTATGACCGCAACGACAACGAAGGCGGCGGCATCGCGTTCCGCGGCACGCACTTCGACAACACCGTGGAGGATTGCGTTGTCCACGACATCGTCAAGTACGGCATCCGCCACTACGGCGGCGGGTTCCAGGGGTGCAACATCTTCAACTCCCTGGCCTATCGCGTGGGCCGTTGCGCCATCCACACCAAGGGCAAGCTGGACACCGAGCGCGCGTGGGCGGACCGCTTCTCCCCGCCGGCCAGCAACGAGCCCATCCGCGTGTGGAACAACGTGTCCGTGGAACCGGCGCATCCGCATACCGTGCTGTTCGACTGCTGGGGCATGAGAAACAACACCGTGGGCGGCCCCTCCTTCTGCTACCGCTTGGGCATGGGCGAGAAGAAGGAGACGCAACTGGCGTTTGCGCAGGACAAGGTGGATCAGCAGGGCTTTGCGGACCCGTTCAACTACGATTTCCGCTTGCAGTCCGACTCGCCGAACCGCGGCAAGGGCAAGGGCGCGTTCGAGTACAAGGGCGGCGTGTTTTTCGTCAAGCCCGGCGGCGACGACGCGGCCGAGGGCACGGCCATGTCCAAAGCGTGGAAGGACGCGGGCAAGGCGCTGGAGCGGCTGCGTCCGGGCCAGACGCTGTACGTGGCCGCGGGGCGCTACGCGGTCTCGGCGCGGATGAAGCTGGCCGGCGGCGTGGCCGCGGTGCGCGCGTGGGGCGGGGGGGACGTGGTGTTCGACGGCCAGGGCGCGGACGTGGCGCTGGCCGTCGAAGGCCCGGGCCGGCTGGAGGCGCGGGGGCTGCGGTTCACGGGCTGCAAGGCCGCGGCCGTCAGCGTCAGCCAGGCGTCGGTGTTGATGGAGAAGTGCGTGTTCGACAAGAACTGGGCCGGCGCCAGCATAGCGGGCGCGGGCGCGGCGCGTTTCGAGAAGTGCGTGTTCGCGGATAATAGCTGCCATCTTCACACCGCGGCCGAAGACGCGCGCGTCCTGGCCTATGGCTGCGTATTCTCCGGCGCCGGCGGGGCGTTCGGCGGCCGGGGCAAGGTGTTCAGCGAGTTCAACCTGTTCGGCGGCCCCGTGACGATGGACGGCCGGCGGTCCGTGACGCTCGACGCTTGGCGCCGGGAGACCGGCCAGGACACCGAGAGCGTCATGGCCATCCCGCTCTTCCGCGACGAAGCGGCCGGCGATTACCGCCTGGCCGAGGGCAGCCCGGGCCGGGGCAGCGGCTGGCTTTGGAGCCCCGCGGGCCTTGAGGACACGCCGCGCCACTGGCGCGAGAGCCCGGCGCCGCCGGTGTTCGAGGACGTCGCGCCGTCGCTGGTGACGCCCACGATGGCGAACCTGACCTGGCGCGTGCGCGGGCCCAAGTGCACGGCCTTCGTGCGCTACGGCCAGGCGCCGGACAAGCTGGACACGCTGGTCCAGCGCGACACGGGCCAGCACCTCGGCAACTTCCACGCCGTGACGCTGTTCGACTTGAAGCCGTCCACGACTTACTACTACCAGCTTGGCAGCGGACCCTACCGGATGATGTTCGCGGACCGCTTGAAAGAAACGGTGGAAGGCGGCCAGCCCGTGTGGGAGTCCGAGACGCGCCGCTTCACCACGCCGGCGTCGTTCTCGCCCAAGCGCAGGACGTTCTACGTTTCGACGCTGGACGGCGACGACGCCAACGACGGCCTGTCGCGCGAGAAGGCGTGGGCCAGCCTGCACAAGGCGTCGCGCGCGGCCGAGCCCGGCGACCGCGTCCTCGTGAGCAAGGGCGAGTACTTCGGGCTGCTGCGGCCGGTGAACAGCGGCTTGCCCGGCGCGCCCATCGTGTTCGAGGCCGCGCCCGGCGAGCGCGTGGAGCTCAGCGGCAAGCGGCTCACCCAGCCCATCAGCGCGCTCATCCTGGACAAGCGCCACATCACGATCCGCGGGTTCGTGTTCAAGGAACACTGCAAGATGCTGCAAGACGACGCGGGCAACGGCGCGCAGATCATGATCATGGACAGCCAGGACATCCGCGTGGAGAAGTGCCTCTTCGACGGGCGCATGTACTACATGATGAACGCCGGCGTGTACCGCAGCGGAGACGTGCGGTTCGAGAACAACATCTTCTACGCCGCGTCCAACTACACGGGCATCCTGCTGGGCATGAACACGGGCGCCGTGGTCTTCGACCATAACACCCTGTTCCAAGCCGGCGTGTCGCACGTTCAGGCCGTGGCCAACGCCGAGGTGACGTTCACCAACAACATCGTGGGCGAGAAGATCCAGGTCAAATGGATCTCGGCGGGCATCGGGGTCATGGGAAACAAGAAGCTGGTCTTTGACAGGAACTACTACGCGTTTGACGACGCGAACAAAATAAGGTACGCGATGAACATCCGGCCGGGCGAGGGCGAGGCGGCGGTGGAGTGCAAAGGCCCGGACCCCCTGGCCGGGGCGCGCAAGCTGGGCCTGGAGCGCAACGGCAAGGCCGGGCCCAAGCCGTGGGCCAGGGAGGACGTCATCGCCCAAAAGAGCAAGACCGTGCGGGGCGTGGAGCCGGCGGCGCAGAACCTGGGGCCGCTGGAGTGGAGCGATTTCGCGCTGAAGCCCGGCGCCGCGTGCCGGGGCATGGCGGCCGGCGGCGGCGATCCCGGAGCGCGCATCGAGACGGACGCGGCAGGAAAGGAGAAGCCATGAAAGTCATCGGAATCGTGGGCAGCCCGAGGCAAGGCGCGAACACGGAGCGGCTGGTGAAGCGCGTCCTGGCCGGCGCGGAGAAAGCCGGCGCGGAGACAAAGCTCTTCCACCTGGCCAGAATGAACATCAAGGGTTGCGTCAGTTGCTTCCACTGCCGCGGCCGCGAAGGATGCGCCCTTCAGGACGACATGCAGACGCTGTACGCGGAGATTCAGAGCGCCAACGGCATCGTCATCGGGTCGCCCGTCTACATGTGGCAGATGAGCGGCCAGACCAAGCTGTTCGTGGACCGGCTCTACGCGCTGATGAACAACGACTTCTCCTCGCGGCTGAAGGGCAGGAAGAACCTGGCGCTGGCCTTTACGCAGGGCAACCCCGACCCCGGGGCTTTCGCCTCCTATTACGAGCACACGATGAAGGTGATGGGGTTCCTGGGCTACACGCCCAAGGGCGTCATCGTGGCCGCGGGCACGCGCGAAAAGGACGCGGTGGAAAAGCAGGCGGCGGTGATGGCGCAGGCGGAGGAAATGGGGAAGGCGCTGGCGACGCAGGAGGGCGGGGATTCTGGCGGGCCGGACCTTTCCGGCTTGTCCGGCCCGTCCGGCGGAGCGGCGCTTGGGGTCAGCGGGGCGGCCGCATGGCCAGCCTCCGCCTCCGCGCGCGGCCCGCGTACTTGCCCTCGAAGAGGATGAGCTTGACCCACTGCTTCGCCACGCCGCAGGCGAGCTGGAACACGCGGTTGAGCTTGAAAAACTGCGATTCGCCGGCCAGGCGGGGGTAGTGGTGCACCGGCACCTGGACCACGCGGAACCCGGCGCCGATGACCTTGGTCATCATCTCCGCGCAGATGACGCCCGAGTCGGACTCGAGCTCGATGCAATCGAACACCTCGCGCCGGAACAGGCGGAAGTCGCAGTCCACGTCGCGCAGGGGCAGGCCGAACAGAATCTTCACCGTAACGTGGTAGATGCGGCCCAGGACCTTGCGGATCATGCGGTCGCCTCGGCTGATCTTGTAGCCGTTGACCACGTCCGCCGTCTCGATGTGCGGCAGCAGCAAGGACAGCTCGCGGGGGTCGTACTGGGCGTCGCCGTCGGTGTAGAAGATCAGGTCTTTGCGCGCGGCGGCGAAGCCGCTGCGCAGAGCCCCTCCGTAGCCGCGGTTGGTCTTGTGGTGGATGACGCGGATGCGCGGATCCGTCTTCGCGAGGCGGTCGGCCAGCTCGCCCACGTTGTCGGGGCTGCAATCCTCGACCAGGATGATCTCCCAGTCGTCGGCGCACTGTTCGAGGACGGACACGGCGCGCGCGACCATCACCCCCACCGACGGAGCGTCGTTGTAGAGGGGAAAGAAGACGGAGATGCTGTGGCGCGTTTTGGGCAAGGCGCAGTCATCCATGGCGGCGCTGGGAGGCGGCGGAGAGCCACACGCGCGCATTCTAGGGGGTGGGGAAGGCGGTGTCAAACAGGCGCGGGGGCGCACGCGCGCGGGGATTCGGCGCGGCGTTTGGCGCGGACGCGCCCAAGGCGGCGGAGGCGGTTGCGCTTGGCCGGGGCCGGGGCTAGAATGGCCTCGCCGCCGCATGTTCCGCCCATGGAGGAGCCCCGCGCATGGTGAATGTCTCGGGAGGCGCCAGGCCTCTGATTTCCGTGGTGCTGTCCTTCTACAACGAGGAAGACGTTCTTGACGAGTTGGTGGACCGGCTGGTGAAGGCGCTGGCGGCGGCGCCGGTCGAGTTTGAGCTGGTGTTCGTTAACGACGCCTCCACGGACCGGTCGCTGGCGATCCTGGAGGAGCGGGCGCGGCGCGACAAGAGGATCCGCGTGCTGACCATGTCGCGGAACTTCGGCGGGGCGCGGCAGGGCGTGTGCACGCTGGCCGGCATCGAGCACGCGCGCGGGGACGCGGTCATCTTCATGGACACGGACTTGCAGGATCCGCCGGAGTTGCTGCCGCGGATGATCGAGATCTGGATGCGGGGCGGGGTCGACATCGTCTACACCACGCGGCGCAGCCGGGCCGGCGAAGGGCGCTTGAAGCTGGCGCTGACGCGGATCGGCTACGCCGTCCTGGCCTGGGCCAGCGACGTGGCCATCCCGGGAGATTCGGGCGATTTCAAACTGATCTCGCGGCGGGTGGCCGACCTGTGGAAGCAGTTCCCGGAGCGGTGGCCGTTTCTGCGCGGGCTGGCGCCGTGGGTGGGCTTTCGCCAGGAGCAGCTGTTCTATGACCGCGCCGCGCGGTCCGGCGGCAAGACGCACTATCCGGTCCTGAGCTGGCGCGTCATCAACAACTTTCTCCACGGCATCGTCTCGCATTCCTGGGCGCCGCTTCGGCTGGCGCTGTGGTTCGGGCTCGGGTTGACGGCCGCGGCGGGCGCGGGGCTGGCTGTTCTGGCCGGTTGCCGGCTGGGCGGCGCGCGGGCGGACGGGTGGCTGTGGGCGCTGGCGGCGCTGGGGCTGCTGTCGGGTCTTCAGTTCGCGGCCATGGGCGTCATGGGGCTCTATCTGTCCGAGATCCTGGACCAGGCGCGCGGCCGGCCGCGCTACATTGTGGCGAGCAGGATTGGCTTTGATGACGACTGACCTCGCGGACGGCGGCCAGGGCGCGGCGCCGCGGCTGGCGGCGGGCAAGGGTTTTGCCGCGGTCATGGCCGGGGCGGCGGTCTGCGGCTTCTGCGCCGGGGCGCTGGGGCAGCCGGCGTGGCAGGTGGCGGTGGAGACGGCGCAGGTTCTCGGCGGCGCGGTTTCCTATCCCCCGGGCAACCCTTTCGGCCTTTACCACGCCAAGCTGTGGACTCTGTCGCATCAGGTCCTCGCGCCGCTGCTGGCGGCGGGCGTGACGGAGCGGACGCTTTCGATTCTGCTGAGCGGGGCGCTGGGCGCGGTGGCGTTCATGGCGTTCGCGGCCATGGCGTTCGCTTTGAGCGGGGACTGGCTGGCCGGCGCAGGCGCGCCGCTCGTGGTCTACTACGCGGGCGCGGCGGCCAATGGCGTGGTGTATCCGGTGCTGACGCTGGGCACGTCGCACACCTACGGTTCGCTGGGGTTGTCGTTCGCCATGCTGGCCGTGGGCGCGCTGGGCGCGGGGCGCACGCGCTCGGGGGCGTTTCTGCTGGGGCTGGCGCCGGCGGCGCATCCGAGCGTGGGCGCGTGGGTGTTCCTGGCCGTGTGCCTGGCCGTGGCCGCCGGGCGGGACCGGGCGCGGACCTTCCGCCGGGGAGCGCCGTGGCTGGCGGCCGGGGCTTGCGTGGCGGCGTTGAGCCTGGGCGTTCACCTGCTGGCCGCGCCCGCGCCGCCCGTGGTGGACGCAGCCATGGAGGCGCGGTGTCTGCGGGCGTTCGAGGCGAACTGGGACGCGCACAGGGCGCCGGCGCCGGTCTTGACGCGCGGCGGCGGGCTGAACGCGGCTTGCGTGGCCGTGTGTCTGTGCTGGCTTTTCCGCGGCCGCGAGCGGCTGAGCGGGGCGGTGGCGCTGTTGCTGCGGACGCTGGTGGCGGCGGCGGCCGTGGGCGCGGCCGGGGCGGTGGTTTCGTGGCTGCCGCCGGGGCTGGCGCCGCGCGTTCTCACCACGCTCATGCCCGCGCGCATGCTGAACGCCGCCGCGTTCAGCTTCATGGCGCTGGCCGTGGGGCTGCTGGGGGCGGAGCGCAGCCCGCTCTGGCTGGCGGGCTGGCTGGCGGCGGCGCTGCTGGTCCTGCGGCAAACCGGGCCCAGCGGCGTGGCGTGGGCCATGATGGCGGCCGCGCCCGTGTTGTGCTGGCGGGCGCGGGCCGCGGCGCGGCCGGAGCGCGCCGGCGTCCCGGCCGGCGGGCGCGCGGCGCTGGCCCGGCTGGCGCTGGCCGCGCTGCTGTGCTTCGTCCTGGCCCAGAGCGCGCGCAAGGCGTGGCGGCTGGGCGCCGAGGCGTGGCCCGCGCTGCGCGACCGGACCAACGACGCGTTCTTCGCGGCGGCGGCCCAGGGCCGCGGCATGGTGGCGCCGGGGCCGGGCGTGTGGCTGGCGCAGTTGCGCACGCGCCGGCCCATGCTGCTCGACGCGTGCGCGCTGGACATTCTGCCCTACGCCCCGGCCGGCGGGCCGGAGATGGAGCGCATCCTGCGCGGCGTCTATGGCGTCAGCCTGTTCAGCCCCCCGCCGGGCATGAGGCCGGCCGCGGTCATCCCCGAGCAGCCCACGCGCGCGTTGTGGGAGTCGCGCCGCCCGGAGGAGTGGCGGCGCGTGGCCGAGGCGTTCGGCTTCACCGCGGTGATGACGCTGGCGGGGTGGCGGCTGAACCTGCCGGTGACGGCGTCCGGCGGCGGCTTCACGCTCTACGCCATTCCGCCGCGCGCCGCCGAGTCCGCGCGGCCCTAGAGCGGTGTTTCGGAAATGCCTTGCATTTCCGAAACACCGCAGGGTGGGCTAACTCGATACTTTAGACGCGTCAAGCGCCGGGTTTGTGTCATGTAGTGTTTCAGAAATAGAAAAGCTATTTCCGAAACACCACCCTAGAGCCTACTCGAACGCCAGCGCGCCGAACGCGGCCGGGTCGCGGAACGCGGCGGTTCCGGGGTTGGCGGACCAGAGCGACATTTCCGGCGCGGCGCGCGGGCTGATGCGGTGGACGCGGGCGAAGTTCACGCGCCACTCGGCGCCGGCCGAGGGCGCGGGGGCGTCGAGCGACTTGAACGGGATGGCTATGACCGCGCTCCAGCTTGCCTTGTCCTTGGCCGCCGCGCACTCGCAGCGCCACTCCGGGTTCCACGACACGTCGTCTTCGTCAAAGCGCGGGTCCAAGGCGTCTTCGACAAAGCCGTGGCGCGCGTCATAGCGGGCGCCGCCGGGCGCGACAGCCAGGCGGTAGTGGCGGGCCGGGGCGCCGCTGGGCGAGACGAACAGCTGGAAGGACTCGTGCTCCAGGACCTGGCTTCGGTCGTTCTTGGCCTGGGCGGGCGCGGCCCAGCCTTCGGGGAGCTGGCCGTCGAAGCGCACATAGAGCGCGCTCGCGTCATAGGCGGCCTTGACCGTGGTCTCGGCCTTGGGCGCGCCGGCGCCCAGGGCCAGGGGGCCGAGCTTCTGCGCGGCGGCGGCGGACCACTCCGGCGAGGCCAGCGTCAGCGGCGCCGCGGCCTTCTTGCACGCGAGCTTCTTCATCTCGAAGAGCGGGGCCTTGCGCATTTCGGCCAGGTCCCACGTAAAGGGCGGCACGGGCTGCGAGAGATAGCTGCCGCCGTTGCGGAACAGGTGGTCGCTATAGTGGCCCGGACCGCCGACGTACATGGGCCAGTCGGGCGAGATGGGCTTCTGCCAGTAGACGCCGGGCGCGCGCTCTTTGCTCAGGTCATACCAGGTCAGGATGAGCTTCTGGCGGTTCTCCAATTCGTTCAGCAGCAGGTTGAAGGCGTCCTTGCCCGGCTGCGTCTGCCACGCGGCGTACATGTGCGTGACGCGGGCCGTGGACTTGAGATAGTCGAACTCGCGGCGGGCCAGCGCCAGGCGCAGCTTGGCCTTGTCGCTGAGGCGGGGCGTCTTTTCGGCTTGGGAGAGGAGGCTTTCGAGCTGGTTGAGCGTGTCGGGCGGATAGAGGAAGCCGATGAGGCGCAGCTTGGTCTGCCAGGTGAGGTAGCGGCGGACGCGGCCGTCCACGCGCTCGCAACTCTGGAACACGCCGTTGTCCACGCCAAAGACCTGGGCATAGGCTTCCAGCGTCTCGTGCAGTTCGTCGTAGAAGCGCGACATGGGGCCGGCGGCCGGGCCAAAGGCGGCGGAGACGTATTCGTCCACGAGGGTCTTGGGCGCGCTGGCCTTGGGGTCGTCCAACAGGCGCGCGTAGGTGTAGACCGTGGGGCCTTCGAGCATCCACATGTTGGCGGGCGCGCTGTCCAGGCTCACGCCTTTCACCTTGCGCTCCGCGTACATCGTGGCCACGTCGCGCGCGTAGACGGGCGTGCGCACGGGCAGATAGCCGCAGAGGTGATAGCCGCCCCAGGCGTGGAGATAGCTGGTGAAGCCGGCCGGGACCTTGTGCGTGTCCCACACGCTGAAAGCTTTGGGGTATCCGCCCGTGCATACGCGCATGTTGGGCGGCAGCTCGTTGAAGGAGGCGGGGGGCTTGCCGGTCACGGTGTAGGCGCCCACGATGAGGAACCTGCCGGGCCGGTCCTTGAGCAGGCGCTCGGCCCACATCTTGTTCAACAGCCACAGCTTCTCGCCCCAGTCGGCCGTGTTGAACAGCGCCTTGCACTCGGCGCATTCGCAGGGCTGGAACCCGTCGGCCTGCATAGAGAGGTACTCGGGATAGCCCGCGTCAAACGAGCGCAGCATGTCTTTGTAGATGAGCTCCTGCACGTCCTTGTTGGAGTAGCAGAGGTGGGGCTCGACGACCAGCACGCCCTTCTTCCAAGGGTGGGGTTTCTTGCGGATGCGCTGGCCGCTGACCAGGGCGAAGTACTCGGGGTGGGTCTCCGCGTACTTTTCGGCGGGGATGGCAAGCTCGTGGGTGTGGCTGCCGGCGTATTCGACGGTGACGTTGTTGAGGAAGTTGAGGGCGATGGAGGCGGCGTCGGTGGTGGCGCGGCCGCAGTTGTAGTTGAGCATGGGCTCTTTGCGGCGGCTGAGGTCGTCGGGCACGGCGATCCTGGGCGCGGGCAGGAACTCGATGCCGGCCGCGCCTCCCGGCGTCAGAAAGCGCGCGCCGCCGAACTCGCGCATGAAGTCCGTGGCGCCTTTGACCGTGCCCAGCGAGCAGACGTCCGTTTCCTGCTGGGTGGGCGGCGCCCAGTCGCGGCCGGCGATGATGAGGTTCTTGCCGCTGACCTTCCACACATAGGTCCACGGCGGCAGGGCGGCGGTGTCCACACCCGCGGCCTTGGCCGCGGCTGTGGCGCCCAGGGCGATGCAAGGCTTGTCCTTGGCGGCCTGGCTTTCGGCCACAACCGGAGTTTCGCAGCCATTGGCCCGGAACATGTCGCGCATGACATTGGCCGCGCCGGTGAGGCCGCGATGGATGGCGGCGGTCTGCGACTTGTCGGGCACGACGATCTGGTAGGCGCACTGCTTGTCCTGGCTGATGACGAGTTCCCCGGCCAGCGCGGCGCGGACGGCGCAGAGAAGCAGCGACACGGCAACGGTTCTGTGGAGCATGGGATGGACCTTGTGAAGGAGCGGAGGGCTGGCCGCCCGTTGAAAACGTCGCGTCTGTTCGGACACGCTGCGATCCCGCCGCTGGCGGGCTGAGGCGCCATGCCCCCGCCGGTCCAGTGCGCTGTCCCACGGATGCCTTGCGTTTCTGAGACAGCGCAGGGCCAAAGTCAACTTTTTGCTAAGACGCAAGTTGCAGACATCGGCCACTTCGAGTTGCGACTCAGAAATAGCAAAGCTGTTTTGGGGGCACAACATTAGAAGCGGTCTTCGCCTTGGGAGACGTCGAAGTCGTGCCAGAGCTTGGCGCTGCCGTAGGGCCAGCCGTCGCTGCTGGCGTTGGAGACGCCGGCCGCGTCGGTGAAGGGGCCGCCGCTGCCGCTGAACAGGTTGGTGGCCAGGAAGTGCAGGGGGTAGTTGGTGGCGTTGGTAGGCAGGCCGGTCGTGCCATAGCCCTGCCGATGCCAGATGACGCTCTCCTGCGGGTCGTTGTACGCGGCGGCGTGGCCGTCGCCGTAGAGCACGTTATAAACCTGGCGGTGGGCCTTGATGCCCATGCCGGCCATGGCGGCCGTGCCGTCCAGCGTGCTGTCATAGGGATAGACGCGGCCCAGGGCGTCGGTGTAGTTGGTGTAGTTGCCGCCCTTGGAAAACGTGTCGGACACGATGGCGCGGTTCTGCAGCTCCTTGACCGTGCGGAAGAGGGGCGCGGCGATGCGCGTGAACACGCCGGGCCGCGTGAAAGCCAGCATGGTGCGCTTGTCCTTCATGTTCTCGAAGTAGACGCACCAGGGCGTCTGCATGTTGAGAGGCGCGTCGCGATAGGCGTAGTGGCTCCAGAGCAGGCTGAAGGTGGTGGAGTTGGCGCCCATGCCCGTCGAGCTCCAGGCGCCGTATTGCAGGGTCTCCGCGCCCAAGCCGCCCGCGCTCTTCCAGTCGGCCAGGCGGTAGCCGCCGGTGGCGCTGCCGTAGTAATTGGTGTCGTAGGGCATGTTCTCGGCGCTGGGGCAGTAGTAGGTCTCGCCGCCGGACAAATAGCCCGACGCGAGCAGGCAGCCCAGGCCGGTGGGCGCGTGGTTCAGAAGGCCGGCGCGGAACCTGGGGCTGGCGACCGAAGAGCTTTTGACGCCCATGCCGATGAGGCGAAAGTAGCTGACCTGGAAGCCGCCCACGCTGACAGGCTGGTCGCCGGGCCGTCCGGCGAAGCTCGACGAGAGGTAGTAGAAGGGATAGCGGCCTTCGGCGACGCCGCCGGAGTTCACGTGGCGGAAGCCAGCGCTCCACGCGCACGGGCCCGCCGTCTTGCCGCTGCACTGGCGATAGGCGCCGGGCTGGGTCGAGTACCAGCTCTCACCCTCGGCCGCGCCCATGCCGATCCACGAGGGCAGATAGCCGTTGAAGTCGCCGGTGTAGGCGGTCAGCGCCTTGCCCATCTGGCTCAGGTTGCTGGCGCACGAGGCGCGGCGGGCCTTTTCGCGCGCGGCGGCCAGGGCGGGCAGCAGCATGGCGGCGAGGATGGCGATGATCGCCACCACGACGAGGAGTTCAATGAGCGTGAACCCTTTGGATCGCGGCCAGAGAGCAACCATGGACTCCCCTCCTTTCCCCCCTCTGACGCTGCGTCGGCGCGCCGCTGGACGAGGGCCACGCCCCCTTAGCCATTACATCCGCGCGGCGGGCGCGTGTCAATGCTCATTTGAACTGTTTTTGTGCTCATATTTGCGCTGGGCATGGGGCGCGGCGCCCGCGGCGGCGCCTGCGTTCCGTCCCGCATCAAACGATGGCGGCGGGTTCAGCGTCGCTGGTCTTCACCGGGGCGCCGCCGGGCGCCGCTGAGCCTTGGGCGGCGGGATGGCGCCGGGCTGGCGTTGAGAGGGGTCGCCCAGGCTTCTGGAGTACTCGGCCGGCGTCATGCCCGTGGCGCGCTTGAACACTTTGAAGAAGAAAGACAGGGACCGGTAGCCCACGGCCTCGGCGATGTCCGGAACCGTGAGCGCCGACTCTTGCAGCAGGCGCTTGGCGGCCTCGACGCGCTGCGCGCGCAGCAGGCGCACAAAGCTATCGCCGGTCTCGCGCTTGAGCAGGGCGGTGAGGTACGAGGCGCTGACGCCGGCCGCCGCGCTGGCCTGGCGCAAAGTGAGCGGCGTGGCGTAGCTGTCACCGATGATCCGGAGCGCTCGGGAGACGACAATGGAATGGTAGCGCCGGCGGTAGGCGGGCTCGTGAGGCTGGCGCGGCGCCGGAGCGCCGGCCAGCGCCTGCCGCGCGAGATGGACCAGCAGGCTGGTGAGGCAGCTCGCCATGGCGTCGCGGCGGTAGGGGCGGTCCCACTCGATCTCCTGGCGCAGGCGCTGGAGCAGGTCCACGCTGTAGTTGTCCAGGGTGATGGGCGCGCCGAAGAGCGCCTCGGGCGCGCGGCCCCGGAACATGACGTTGAGATAGCTGTAGGGCATGCCGTCCACGCCGCGAAAGGAGTGGACCGCGCCGCCGTGGATGATGACGAGCTGGCCGGCGTTGATGCGCAGCGTGGCCGGGCCGGCCGTGACGTCCGCGGCGCCATAGTCCACGTACACGATCTCGTGAGCGTAACGGAGGTGCTTGTGCGCGCGGACCACGTCGCCGCGGGGCTTGCGCTGGTGGGCGCAGAGGCTGATGCGGCGGACGAGCGTGGGCTTGACCAGGAAAGGGCGATGCATGAGGGCTCCGCGAACAGGGGGCGGCCAGGGGTATTGCACAACGCGGGGCGCGGAGGTGTCAAGAGGGGCCGGGAAGGAGGGGAGGCGGAGCGTCATGAGCGGCTTGCCTGGAGGCGGGGGAAACGGTATTTTGGCGGAATAGATGCGAGCCTGCGCTGGTGGGAAGTCTCGGCGAATAGGCGCGGCAAGGGCGCGCGCTGGGCGGCGTTGCGCCAGTGTCGTGTCTCAAAAACAGCTTTGCTATTTATGAGCCGCAACACGACGCAGCCGATGTCTGCGACTTGCCCCACGGCAAAGAGTTGACTTTGGCCCTGCGCTGTCCCAGAAACGCAAGGCGTTTCTGGGACAGCACACTCGGAGAACCAGGGATGAGCGACAACCGGCCGAACATTGTTCTCATGGTGGCGGACGACCACGGGCTGCACACGGGCCGCTATGGCTGCGCTTCCATCCGCACGCCGCATCTGGACGCGCTGGCCGACGATGGGGTGCGCTTCACCAACGGCTTCTGCACCACGGCCTCGTGCGCGGCCAGCCGCAGCGTCATTCTGACGGGCCAGTATAACCACGCCAACGGGACCTACGGCCACACGCATGAGCGGCACCATTTCTCGTGCTTCGAGAACACGCGCACGCTGCCGGCCATGCTCAACGAGGCGGGCTATCACACCGCGCGCGTGGGCAAGCAGCACTACGCGCCCGAGAGCCTCTTCCCGTTCCAGGAGGGCTTTCCGGCCGGCAAGTTCGAGCGCGACGACGTGCGCATGTCCGAGGCGTGCCGCGAGCTGATCAAGACGCCCAAGCCGTTCTTCCTTTACTGGTGCTCCATGAACCCGCACCGCAGCGGCCGGACGGTGGAGTCGCACCCCTGCCGGCCCAACGCGTTCGGCAACCCGGCGACGCCCTATCCCGGCGACGAGGAGCAGACCTTCCGCGACGACGAAGTGGTCGTGCCGCCGCATCTGCCCGACACGGCCGAGACGCGCGCGGAGCTGGCCCAGTATCACCAGTCCGTGGCGCGGCTGGACCGCGGCGTGGGCCGGCTGATGGACGTGCTCAAGCAAGAGGGCAAGTACGACAACACGGTGATCATCTACATCTCGGACAACGGCATGGCCTTCCCCTCGGCCAAGACCACCCTCTACGAGCCGGGCATGAACCTGCCGCTCATCGTGCGCAGCCCGCTGCACAAGGCGCGCGGCGCCACGTGCGACGCTCTGGTGACGTGGGCGGACTTGACGCCCACGATTCTGGACTTCGCCGAGGCGGGCGTGGACCCGGCCGCGTTCCATGGCCGCTCGTTCCGCCGCGTCATTGACCAGCCCAGCCCCCAGGACTGGCGCGACGAGGTCTTCGCCTCGCACACGTTCCACGAGATCACCAACTACTACCCCATGCGCGTTGTCCGGACCAAGCGCCACAAGTTCATCTGGAACATCGCGCACCCGCTGACGTATTCCTCGGCGTCGGACCTATGGCGTTCCGTGACGTGGCAGGCCGCGCTGAAGGCCGGGCTGGCGAAGTACGGCCTGCGCAGCGTGGAAGCGTATCTGCATCGGCCGCGCTTTGAGCTCTACGACTTGCAGGCCGACCCGAACGAGATCAACAACCTCGCCGGCCGGCCCGAGTGCGCCGGGCTGGTGGAGTCGTTTTGCGCCAAGCTCAAGCAGTTCCAGAAGGACACGAACGACCCCTGGCTGCACAAGTGGGAGTATGAGTGAGGGGACGCGGGCGGGGACGCGAAGGACGGCAAGGACGGCGGCGGCAAGAGGGACGGCGGGGGCCCCGCCTACGCCTTGCGGCGCCGGCGCAGGTTGTATTTCAGGATGCTCCAGATCGCGCGCCAGCCGTCTTTCCAGCCGATCTTCTTGCCTTCTTCGTAGGTGCGGCCCGAGTACGAGATGCCCACTTCGTAGACGCGCCAGCGGCCGGCCGCGACCTTGGCCGTGATCTCGGGCTCGAACCCGAACCGGTTCTCCTCGATGGTGATGTCCTTCAGCACTTCGCGGCGGAAGACCTTGTAGCAGGTCTCCATGTCCGTGAGGTTGAGGTTGGTGAGGCAGTTGGACAGGAAGGTGAGGAAGCGGTTGCCCATGTAGTGCCAGAAGTACACGACGCGGTGGCTTTCACCGCCGACAAAGCGCGAGCCATAGACCACGTCCGCTTTGCCGGCCACGATGGGCTGGATCAGCTTGGGGTATTCGGCGGGGTCGTATTCGAGGTCCGCGTCCTGGATGAGGACGATGGGGTTCCGGGCGTGGGCCATGGCCGTGCGCAGGGCCGCGCCTTTGCCTTGGTTGCGCTCGTGCAGCACGACGCGCACGCCGGGCAGCTTCTCCAGCTCGGCCAGCTTAGCGCGCGTGCCGTCGGTGGAGCCGTCGTCCACGATGACGATTTCCTTCTCCAGCGGCGACGCGAGCACGGCGCGGACAATGGCCTCGATGGTGCCGGCTTCGTTGTAGACCGGGATGAGGACGGAGATGGCGGGGTTCACGGCGCGTCTCCCTGAAGAGGTCAGCCCGGCGGGTTCATCTGCTGGCGCACGGCGCGGCAGAAGGCTTCGAAGTCCTGGGGCGTGTCCACGCCGATGGAGCGGTGGTGGGTGACGCCCACGCGGATGCGGTGGCCGTTGTAGAGGGCGCGGAGTTGCTCGAGCTTTTCGGCTTCCTCCAGCGGGCAGCGCCCCAGCGAGGAGTAGCTGAGCAGGAAGTCGCGCCGGTAGCCGTACATGCCCACGTGGCGGTAGTGGGTGGCGGGGCTCTGGCGGAAGGGGTCCTTGGCGTCGCGGACATAGGGGATGGGCCAGCGCGAGAAGTAGAGCGCGCGGCCGTGCGCGTCAAAGACGCACTTGACCACGTTGGGGTCGGCGTATTCTTCCTGGGTCTGGATGGGGTGGACCAGGGTGGACATGTCGCAGTCGGGCGAGTCCTCGATCAGCTCGGCGATCTGGTCAATCTGCTCGGGGATGATCTGCGGCTCGTCGCCCTGGATGTTGATGACGGTGTCGTATTCCGGCAGGTCGCGCGCGACCTCGGCGATGCGGTCCGTGCCCGAGGCGTGCTTGGGCGAGGTCATGCGCGCTTCGCCGCCCCATTCCTTTACGGCGGCCACGACGCGCTCGTCGTCCGTGGCGACGATGACGCGCTGCACGCGGGAGGCCTTTTGCGCGGCTTCGCAGGCGTACTGGACCAGGATGCGTCCGCGGGGGTCGCGCGCCAGCATCTTGCCGGGGAAGCGGACCGAGGCGTAGCGGGCGGGGATGATCACGACGGTTTTCATGGGGCGGTGTGTCCTTGCGTTTGTTGACCCGTCAGGACCGCGGCGACGGCCGCCGCGCCGCGTCTCTGGCACAGGTGTTGTTCATAGTACGAACGGCCGGCCGCGCCCATGCGGCGCGCTTGGTCAGGATCGGCTTGCAGACGCAGGATGACGCCGGCCAGTTCGCGGGCCTGGCCATGGCCGGCGGACAGGCCGCCGCCGCTCTGGCGCAGGAGGATGGACAGGTCGCCTTGGGTGGAGCCGGCCATGAGGGCGGGCCGGCCCGCGGCCAGGATGCCGTAGACCTTGCTGGGGACCATGAGGCCTTCGGCTTCGGGCGAGAGGCAGGCGAGGTGCGCGTGGGCCTGGCCCAGCGAACGGCTGAGTCCGCTCAGCGGGCAGGGGTCAGTCCAGCGGATGTTGGTCAGTCCTTCCTGGCGGGCCTGGGCTTCCAGGGCGGCGCGGCGTTTTCCGTGGGCGGCGAAGAGGAACTGGACGCTTGGGTTGTCGCGCAGCAGGCGCGCGGCGCTGAGAATGGTGTCCATATCATGGCCCGGCCCCATGTTGCCGGAGTACATCACCGTGAATACGCCGTCGGGGAAAGGCTGGGGCGTGACGGATTCGCCAGGCGCCCAGTTGTGGACCACGGTGACGCGCCCGGCCGGCGCGCCGGCTTCGACCAGGCGCTCGCTCATGCGCGGGCCAAGGCTGATAATCGCGTCGGCGCGGCGGTAGATGTGTCGCGCTACGCCGCGCAGGACGCGCGACGGAAGACTGCCCGGCCGCAGAATGCCCACCACCTCGGCGATCTCGGGCCAGACATCCATGGACCAGAGCACAACGCGGGTCTTCCACATGCGTTGGAGCCGCAGCGCGGCCAGGGCGATGAAGGGCGGCGTAGTGAGTGCGAGGCAAGCGTCGAACCGGCCGAGGCGGGTGATGCGCAGGTGGGTGAGGGCGTGGAAGGACGCCCAGTCGCACAACTGGTCAAAGGATGTGGCCCGGCCGCGGCTGGTGGCGCCAACACGGTGAACCGTCACCCCGGGTTCGCCGCCCGCATCAGCGACCACGCCGCCCGCGTACTGGCCAGCGGAGCAGAGCACGTGGACGTCGTGTCCGAGGCTGGCCAGATGGCTGGCCACGTCGGCCAGGAGCTGGCCCGTGGCCGCCGTGTCGGGCGGGTAAAACTGGTTGAGGAGAAGGACTTTCACGTTGGCGTCCGAGGTCCATGGAACGCATACAGTTAAGCCAGCGGGGGGCAGGGCGTCAAGTCGGGCGAGTTCGGGCGGGGCGGACGGGTCGGACAAGTCCGAAGCGGGCGGG
>CAYYEE010000026.1:0-18920 GCA_964470775.1 uncultured Planctomycetota bacterium
CTCCTCGGGGTCGACGGAGCCGTCATCATCTGTCACGGCCGTTCCGGCGCCCGCGCCATCATGAACGCCATCGGCGCGGCCGCCCAGGCCATCCGCCATGACGTCAACGGCCACATCGTCTCCGAGCTCGCCGGCAAAGGCGTCTTCGCCGAAGCCGGCGGCGCCGTGGGAACCCCCTCATGACCAAGGAGTATCGCGCGGCCATCGTCGGAACCGGCGCCGCACTGCCGGACCGTGTCCTCACCAACTTCGACCTTGAGAAGATGGTCGACACCTCCGACGAATGGATCCACACCCGCACCGGCATCCGCGAACGCCGCATCGCCGAAAAGGGCGTCTGCACCTCCGACCTCGCCGCCGCCGCCTCGCGCAAAGCCATCGAGGCCGCAGGCCTCAGACCCGAAGACATCACGCTCATCATCGTCGCCACCATCACCCCCGACCACATCTTCCCCTGCACCGCCGCCAACCTCCAGACCAAGATCGGCGCCGTCAACGCCGGCGGCTTCGACCTGTCCGCCGCCTGTTCCGGCTTTGTCTACGCCCTCAACATGGCCGCCGACCACGTCAAGAGCGACCCCAAACGCTGCGCCCTGGTGGTCGGCGCCGACATCCTCACCAAGTTCATCGACTGGACCGACCGCACCTCCTGCATCCTCTTCGGCGACGGCGCCGGCGCTGTCGTCGTTCGCGCCGTCGATGACGGCCGCGGCCTGCTCTCCATGGAGATGGGCATGGACGGAACCGGCGCCAGCCTCATGCAGATCCCCGCGGGCGGCTCCGTGCTCCCCCCCTCGGAAGAGACCATCCGCGACCGCAAGCACTTCGTCGTCCTCCGCGGACGCGAAGTCTTCAAGTTCGCCGTCACCAAGATGGCCGACCTGGTCACCGACGCCCTCAAGGACTGCGGCCTCACCATCAACGACGTCAAGCTCATCGTCCCCCACCAAGTCAACCTCCGCATCCTCGCCTACGCCGCCGAACGCCTCGGCATCTCCATGGACAAGATCTACTGCAATATTGAGCGTTACGGCAACACGACGGCCGCCTCCATTCCCATCGCGCTGGATGAAGCCGTCCGCGCCGGCAAGATCGAGCGCAACGACATCATCGTCTTCGTCGCGTTCGGAGCGGGCCTCGGCTGGGCCTCCTGCGCCATGAGGTGGTAGACATGGGCAAGACCGCTTTTCTCTTTCCCGGACAAGGCGCCCAGGCCGTTGGCATGGGCAAAGACTTCTACGACGCCTTTGCCGCGTCCAGGCAAGTCTACGCCCAAGCTTCCGACATCCTTGGCTGGGACGTGGCCGCCGCCTGCTTCAACGGCCCCGCCGCCGAACTCAACCGCACCAGCGTCTGCCAGCCCGCCATCCTCACCACCAGCCTCGCGGTCGTCGCCGCCATGCGCGAGGCCGGCCTGCCGCTCGTCGCCGAAGCCACGGCCGCCGCCGGCCTCAGCCTGGGCGAATACACCGCCCTCGTCTTCGCCGGCGCCCTCACCCTGGAGCAGGCCCTCCCCCTCGTCCGCAAGCGCGGCGAGCTCATGGACGCCGCCTGCGCCGCCAGCCCCGGCGGCATGGCCAGCGTCATCGGCATGCCCGAAGACACCCTCAACGCCGTGTGCGCCGAAGCCGCCCAAGGCCAGGTCCTCAGCCCGGCCAACTACAACAGCCCTGACCAGATCGTCATCTCCGGCCACCGCGAAGCCGTCCAGCGCGCCGCCGCCCTCGCCGAACAGCGCGGCGCCAAGCGCGCCATCCCCCTCCAGGTCGCCGGCGCCTTCCACAGCGCCCTCATGGCCAGCGCCGCCCAGGGCCTCATCGCCGTCCTCCAAGACACCCCCATCGCCCCGCCCAGGCTCGACGTCGTCCCCAACGTCACCGCCGTCCCCACGCGCGACAGCGCCGAAATCCGCCGCCTCCTCGGCCTCCAAGTCGACCACCCCGTGCGCTGGAGCCAGTCCGTGCAGCGCCTCGTCAGCGACGGCTGCGACCGGTTCGTCGAAGTCGCCCCCGGCAAAGTCCTCACCGGCCTGCTGCGCCGTATTGACCCTTCCGTCCAAGCCGTTAACATATCTGCCGCAGCCCAGCTTCAGGAACTCATCGAGAACACCCGGAAAGGAGGGAACGCCACTTGAGTCGCAACCCCCTGCCCCTTAAGGGCAAAACCGCCATGATCACCGGCGGCGCCCGCGGCATCGGCAAGATGACGGCCATCGCCTTGGCCCAGGCCGGCGCCAACTGCGCCCTGCTCGACGTCATGGACGAAGTCAAAGCCACCGCCGCCGAAATCGCCGCCCTCGGCGTCCAGGCCGAAGGCTACACCGGCGACGTCACCAACGCCGCCCAGATCAAGGACACCATCGACCAGATCATCGCCCGTTTCGGCGCCCTTGACATCCTGGTCAACAACGCCGGCATCACCCGCGACAACCTCCTACTCCGCATGACCGACGAGGAGTGGGACAAAGTCCTTGCCATCAACCTCCGCGGGGCTTTTGTCTGCCTGCGCGCCGCCGCCCGCCCCATGCTCAAGCAGCGCTCCGGCCGCATCATCAACATCGCCAGCGTCGTCGGCGTCATCGGCAACGCCGGGCAGTGCAACTACTCCGCCAGCAAGGCCGGCCTCATCGGGCTCACCAAGTCCGCGGCCCGCGAACTCGCCAGCCGCGGCATCACCGTCAACGCCGTCGCCCCAGGCTACATCCGCACCGCCATGACCGACGCCCTCCCCGATGACGTCAAGCAGGCCGTCCTCAACACGATTCCCCTCAAGTCCCTCGGCTCCGCCGAAGACGTCGCAAACGCCGTCCTGTTCCTGGCGTCCGACGACGCCCGTTACGTCACCGGCCACGTGCTGCACGTGGACGGTGGCATGGCCATGTGACCTCAAGAGTACTAGGAGGACCTGTTGTGACGCAGATGTCCGAAGCCGCCCAGAAAATCATCGAGATCGTCGCCGAAAAGATGGACAAGCCCAAAGACTCCATCACCTTCGACATGTCCTTCGTCAACGACCTCGGCTGCGACAGCCTCGACACCGTCGAACTCATGATGGACATCGAAGACGCCTTCGACCTCAGCATCCCCGAAGAAGACGCCGAGAAGATCGTCACCATCGGCGACGCCGTCAAGTACGTCGAAAGCCACTCCTCGAACTGAAGCTGCGTTCTACCGGCCCTGGCGAAAGCGCCCGTGTTCCACGGGCGCTTCTCGCGCATTCTGGGAGACAAGTCCTCATGGGCGGAAGGCGAGTCGTAGTCACCGGCTTGGGAGTCATCTCCTCCATCGGCCAGGACGTGGAAACCTTCTTCCAGTCCCTTCTGCAGGGCAAGAGCGGCGTCCGGCCCATCCAGTCCTTCGACGCCTCCGACTTCCCCTCCCGCATCGCCGGCGAGATCCCCGATTTCGACCCCTCGCGCTGGATCGACAACCGCACCGCCCAGCGCATTGACCGCTTCACCCAGATGGGCTTGGCCGCCTCCATGGACGCCGTCAAGGACGCCGGCCTCGATTTCTCCAAGGAAGACCCCACCGCCGCCGGCGCCATGATCGGCACCGGCATCGGCGGCCTCAACGAGATCGAGACCCAGTCGCGCCGTCTCGTCGCCGGCGGCCACCGCAAAGTCTCCCCCTTCTTCGTCCCCAAAATGATGGCCAACGCCTGCAGCGGCCAGATCTCCATCCACTTCGGCCTCATGGGCCCCTCCTCCACGGCCGTCACCGCCTGCGCCGCCGGCGCCAACTCCATCGGCGAAGCCGCCCGCATGGTCCAATACGGCGACGCCGACATCATGATCACCGGCGGCTCCGAAGCCGCCATCACCGCCCTCGGCGTCAGCGGCTTCTGCTCCGCCAAGGCCCTCAGCCGCCGCAACGACGACCCCCAGCGCGCCAGCCGCCCCTTTGACGCCGGACGCGACGGATTCGTCATGGGCGAAGGCGCCGGCGTCATCATCCTCGAAGAATACGAACACGCCAGAGCCCGCGGCGCCCGCATCTACGCCGAGTTCCTCGGCTACGCCCTCACCAGCGACGCCAGCCACATCACCGCCCCCCACCCCGAAGGCGCCGGCGCCGCCAACGCCATGACCCGCGCCCTCAAGGACGCCGGCCTCAATCCCGACCAGATCAGCTACATCAACGCCCACGGCACCTCCACCGAACTCAACGACGCCGTGGAAACCCTGGCCATGAAAAAAACCTTTGGCGACGCCATCCGCAACATCCCCGTCAGCTCCACCAAATCCATGATCGGCCACCTGCTCGGCGGCTCCGGCGGCGTCGAAATAGTCGCGGCCATCATGAGCATCGTCCGCCAGGCCATCCACCCCACCATCAACCAGGAAACGCCCGACCCCCAGTGCGACCTGGACTACGTCCCCAACACCGCGCGCGAAGCCAAGGTCGTCAACATCATGTCCAACTCCTTCGGCTTCGGCGGACATAACGCCTCCCTCGTCTTCGGAGCCCTGCGCTGAGCGGCGCCCCCAAAGGCATCGAGCGCTTCTTCTCCCGCCCGGCCCCAGAGACCGTCCTTCGCGCGGCCGAACGCCTCAATCGCATCGTCGCGCCCGGCCTCCACCTCCCCCTCGCCGTCGCCAGCGACTTCGACGGCGTCATCGCCACCCCCGACCTCTGCAACGCCACCCTCGAAGCCTTTGCCAAGCCCGGATCGGGGAAACCTCGCGCAAGCCCGCCCACGGCGGGATCGCAACGTGTCCCCGCAAGCGCAAGCGATGGGGGACATGCTGCGCAAGCCGGCCGCCGGCCGGATCTCCACGCGCCCCCGGAACCGGCCGAGTGGCTCCAGTCCGAAGAGCGCTGGCTCCGAGGCGAAATCACCAGCCAGCAAAACCTCACCGCCCAGTTCTCCACCGTCACCGCCACAGCCGAACAGCTCAACGCCTTCTACCAGACCGCCACCATCGCCCCCGGCTTTTCGCGCTTCGCCCGCGCCCTCCAGCAGATGCGCGTTCCTTTCGCCATCCTCAGCGACGGCCTTGACCTCTACATCACCGCCATCCTCCAACGCCTCGGCCTCGAAGACGCCTTCTTCGCCGTCAACCACGGCCAGCCCAGCCCCGCCGGACTCCAAGTCACCTTCCCCCACCGCGACACGGTGTGCCCGCAGTGCGGCTGCTGCAAAGCCGCCTTTGTCCTGGCCCTGCGCCAGCGCTGCCGCCGCGTCCTCTACATCGGCGACGGCATGTCCGACCTCTGCGCCGCCGCCTGCGCCACGGACGTCTTTGCCGCCGGCCGCCTCCTAGACGTCTACACCCGCCTCGGCCGCCCCTGCCACCCCTTCACCACCTTCCCCGCCCTCCTCCCCCACGTGCAGACCCTCGCCGCTCAAGCCTGAGACTCCGCGGCCGCTCGCTCAGCTCTGCTTCTTCGGGTCCAACGCGTCGCGCACGCCGTCGCCGAGCAGGTTGAACCCAAGCGTCGTCAGCGCAATGGCCAACCCCGGAAACAGCGTCATCCACCAACCCACCTGCACATACGGCCGCGCCACGTTCAGCATACTCCCCCACGACGGATGGGGCGCCTCCACGGCGCTGATCCCCAGGAACCCCAGCCCCGCCTCGCCCAGGATATTCCCCGCCATGAGCAGGCTGCCCATAACGATCACCGGCGTCAGGCAATTGGGCCCCACGTGCCGCAGCAGGATGCGGCCGCGCCCCGCGCCCAGCGCCCGCGCCGCGGACACATAGTCCTCCTCGCGCGCCACCAGCGCCTGCCCCCGCACCAGCCGCGCCAGCCCCGGCCACCCCACCAGCCCCAGCGCCAGACACACCGACATCACCGACTGCGCCTCGAAACACGCGGCCACGGCCACAGCCAGCAGAATCCCCGGAAACGCATAGACCACGTCCGTCACGCGCATCAGAATCTCATCCACCCACCCGCCGAAAAACCCCGCCACGCCCCCCACCGCCACGCCGATCAACACGCTCAACGCCGTCGCGCCCAACGCCACCTTCAGCGATACGCGCCCGCCGTACACAATCCCGCTCAGGTTGTCCCGATAGTTCGGGTCCAGCCCCATCCAGTGCTTGCGCGACGGATCCCTGTTCGCCTCGGTCTCGAACTTCTCCTCATAGCCATAGGGCGCCACCCACCGGGCCAACAGCGCCGGCAGCGCCACCAGCAACACCAAGACCACGCCCACCCACGCCGCGGGCCGGCGCCGCAGACGCCGCCACGCCAGCCTGCCGGGACTCACGCCCGCGCTCATGAGCGTCCCTCCAGCCTCACGCGCGGGTCAATAAACACGTACGACACATCCACCGCCAGATTCACCAGCACGAACGTCAGCGCGAACCACATCACCGCGCCCAGCACCACGGGGTAGTCGCGGCCCTCGATGGCCGAGAACACCTCGCGCCCCAGGCCGGGAATGTCGAACACCGTTTCCGTCAGCGCCGCTCCCGACAGCAGGCTGGCGAAGCTTCCGCCCACAACCGTCACCACCGGAATCAACGCCGGCCGCAGACCGTAGCGCCACAGCGTGGCCCACTCGCCCAGGCCCTTGGCCCGCGCCACGCGCGCCCAGTCGCGGTCCATAGCCTCCATCACGCTCGCCCGGGTCAGCCGCGCGATCAGCGCCAGCGGCACGGTCCCCAGAGTCACCCAGGGCAGGAGGAAGTGGCGCACGCTCCACGGCTCGTAGCCGCTCGTCGGCAGCCACGGTACCTTGGCCGCTACGAAGACGATCAGCATCATGCCCAGCCAGAACACCGGCATCGAGACGCCGGCCAGCGCCACCCCCGTCCACCCCACGTCCACCCACGACCCTGGCCGCCGCGCCGACATCAGCCCCGCGCCCACCCCGCCGATCACCGCGAACACGATGGCCCCGGCCGCCAGTTGCAGCGTGGGCACGAACCGCTCCGCCAGGATCCGCAGCACGGGCTGCTCGTACTGGATGGACTGCCCCAGGTCGCCGTGGCCCAGCTTGACCAGGAACCGCCAATAGCGGCCGGCCGCCGAAGCGTCCAAGCCGTGCTCTTTGCGCAGACGCTCCCGCGTCGCCTCGTCGCCCCGCTGCCCCATCTTCAGCGCAATCGGGTCGCCCGGCAGCCAGTCCGCCACCACGAACGCCACCAGGCTGATCCCCAACAGCGTCGGCGCCACATTCAGCAAGCGCCGCAACACGAACCTGAACACAACCCGAACCCTCGAAGAGGACCATTGAAGAAACGCGCCCCCAAGACGCCAACGCGGCCCATCCTAATGCCCCTGCTCCGCCGGGTCAAGACAAAGCGGCGCGCCGCGTCAGAACCGCTTCACGTATCGGTGGCAGTAGGGCAGCGATCCCTTGCGCTCGTAGTAGCGCTGGTGATAGTCCTCCGCGGGCCAGAACTCCGCGGCCGGCCGCACTTGGGTCGCCACCACCAGGCCCTTCCCGCGCAGAATGCCGATCAGCCTCTCCGCCGTCCTCTTCTGGTCCTCGTTCAGATAGAAGATCACCGAAAGGTACTGCTCCCCGATATCCGGTCCCTGGCCGTTCGCTTGCGTTGGATCGTGAATCTCGAAGAACAGCTTGGCCAGCGCCTCATAGGAGGTCTTGGCCGGGTCGAACGTCACCTCGATCGCCTCCACGTGGCCAGTCGCGCCCGAACAGACCTCCTTATACGTCGGGTTCGCCTTGGCGCCGCCGGTGTAGCCCACGCGCGTGGACAGCACGCCCGGCGCTTTCTGGAAGTGATACTCCACGCCCCAGAAGCATCCGCCCGCGAAGACCGCGCGATGCGCCGCAGCCGCAGTGGCCGCGGGCACGAAGTCCATGGAGATGGAGTTGACGCAGTGCCGCGTGTCCTTCGGCGTCAGACCCTCGCCCATGAAGACATGACCCAGGTGCGCCCCGCACTTCGCGCACAGGATCTCCGTCCGTTCGCCGTCCGCGTCCGGCGCGCGCTTCACCGCGCCAGGAATCTCGTCGTCAAAGCTCGGCCAGCCGCAGCGCGAGTCGAACTTGTCGTCCGACCTGTAAAGCGGCGCGCCGCAACGCTTGCAGACATACGTCCCCTTCTCGTCGAACTTGTAATACTTGCCCGAGAATGGCCTCTCCGTGCCCTTGTGGACAATCACCCGCTCTTCTTCCGGCGTCAGAGCGCGCAACCCGTCCTTTCGTCCGGCCTCCTCCTTGGAACAGCCTGCATTTCCCCCCATGGCGGTCACTCCACACAGAACCAGGAACACAACCCATAGTGTGCTGCCCAAGAAATGCCTTGCATTTCTGGGACAGCGCAGAGCTAGAGTCAACTCTTTGCTGTGGCGTAAGTTGCGGACATGGGCTACGTCGTGTTGCGCCTCAAAAATAGCAAAGCTATTTTTGAGAAACAACAACAATGGGTCGTTCCTCATGGCTTGCCTCCCATTTTTCCTGCCACATGCATTCTACCCCATTTTCTGGCGCCCCCTCCCACGCAGCCCCATTGCGCGCGGCTGGCCTTCAGGTCGCGCGCCCGCTTTACTCCTCTCCATGCTCTGTGTACCATGCTGAGGACATCCCAGCCACGCGTCGCAGCGAGAGAACACATGAAGATTCGCATCCTGCCAGCCGCCGCCGTGCGTCAGGCGCTCACCATGCCCCTGGCGTTGCAGGCCATGCGCGCCGCCTTCAGCCAGTTCTCGGCGGGCGCCGCCGTGTGCCCGCCACGCTCGCGCGTCCCCACGGCGCGCGGCGCCACGCTCGTCATGCCCGCGTGGATCAAGCACACCAACGACTTCGCCGTCAAGGTCGTCTCCATCTTCCCGCCCAACGCGGGCCGCGGCCTGCCGGTCGTCAACGCCGCGGCCCTGGTCCTCGATCCAGGCACAGGCCAGCCCCTCGCCCTGCTCGACGGCGCCGAACTCACGGCCATTCGCACCGGCGCCGCGGGCGCCTTGGCGGCCAGCGTCCTGGCCCGGCCCGACGCCGAAGTCGCGGGGGTGTTCGGCGCCGGGGTCCAGGCCCGCGCGCAGATCCGCGGCCTGCTCGCCGTCCGCCCCATCCGCCGCCTCATCCTCAAAAGCCGCTCGCAGGCGTCGGCCGCCCGCCTTGCCGAAGAGATCGCCTCCTGGCCCAGCCCCCCGCAGGTCATTCTCGGCTCCGACGCCGCCAGCGCGGTCCGCGGCGCCGACATCATCGTCACCGCCACCACGTCTCCCCTGCCCCTCTTCGACGGCCAGGACCTGCGGCCCGGCGCCCACGTCAACGCGGTCGGCGCCTTCACGCCGGAAACGCGGGAACTCGACGACACCGTCATCCAGCGCGCCCGCGTCTTCGTGGACTCGCGCCAGGCCTGCCTGGCCGAAGCCGGCGACATCGTCATCCCCCGCGCCCCGATCGAGGCCGAGCTGGGCGAGGTGCTCAACGGAGCGCGGCCCGGCCGCCTCAACGACGAGGAGATCACCGTTTTCAAGTCCGTCGGCATCGCCGTTCAAGACGCCGCCGCGGCCGCCGCCGCCCTGCGCCACGCCGAAGCCCAAGGCCTGGGCCAACTCGTGGACTTCTGATCCTCCCCCTCTTTCCGAGTCCCCCCATGAACCTCAAACGCACTCTTGGCCAATGGCTCATCGAGGCCCTGTCCGCCGGCGTGCGCGGCCTCATTGTGGACGGCTTTGACCGCGAGCGCCGCGCCGACACCAGCCACCACGGACGCGGCGCCGCCTACGCCGCCGCCTATGCCGTCTTCACCCCCTTCCCCGGCAACCCCGTCCATGGCCGCGAAGACCTCTGGGACGCCGTGCTCCAGATGTTCGACATCGTATGCGAGGATCAGCGGCCGGACGGGTGGTGGAACTGGTACGTTCCCGCCACCCAAAAGACGCACGGACTCAACCACGTGTGGTCCATGTTCTCATGGCTGCGGCTTGTGCAGGATTTCGGCGAGCGCTTCGGCGCCGAGCGCCGCGAACGCGTGGAGCGGATGTTGCGCGCCGCCATGACCTGCCGCGTCGAAGGCGCCCGCGCCTACCTGGACACCGGCCGCCACCCCGCCAGCAAGAACATCTTCGCCCACGCCACGCTGGCCCTGTGGCTCGCGGGAAGCGTCTTCGACGAACCCGGCTGGACCACCCTCGCCGCCGCCGCCCTGGACAAGTGCTTCGCCACCCAGTTCTCCGACGGCTACTGGCCCGACGCCAACATCCACCGCGGCCCCACCAGCCTCTACAACACGGTCACGCTCAGCGCCGCGTCCGCCTATGCCCGGCTCTCTGGTTCGGCTTCGGCTCTCCAGGCCGTGCGCCGCGCCGCGGAATACCATCTCTGGATGTCGTATCCCGACGGGACCGCCGTCGAGACGCCGGACGAGCGCAACCGCTACAGCGCCCAGGTCCGCGGCGCCCTGGCGTGGTCGCTGGCGCCCTTTGAGCCCACCCGCGCCGTGGCCGCCTTTTTCGCCGAGCGGTGCGCGAGCCAGCCGCCGCCGGGTCCGGGCGAGCGCCACGGCGCCCTGCGCGTGGACTCGTGGTCCTCCATGCCCGTGGACATCTGGAAGGCCATCCCGGACGAGGAGGTCGAGCCCCAGCGCCAGCCTCAAGGGCGCCATGTCTTCCCCACCATCCCCGCGGCCGCTCTCAACAAGGACCCGTGGTTCGTCTGCCTCTCCGGCGCCACGACCACCGTTCCCTCCAGCCACTTCCACCACGACCTCCAGTGTCACCTCAGCGCATGGCGCGCCGGCGCCGGGCTTGTCATCGGCGGAGGCAATTCGCTGCTCGACCCGCGCTTCTCCTCCTTCCGCTTCCAGGGCCTCTACCTGGCCAGCGCAGGCCGCGCCAGCGCTACGGAGGACGGTTTGAGCCTCAGCCTCGACTATGGCCCCATCCTCGCTTTTCTCGACGCCGCCGTGGACGGCCCCACCCTCCGCCTCACCGCCAGCGCCCAAGGCCCTCTGCCCCCGGACAGCGAGTTCGCCATCCATCTTCCCCATCTCTTCGGCAAGGCCCTGAACCTCGGCCCGGCGGAGCTGGGTCTGAAGGACTGGGCTTTCTGGAACGGCAGCGAACCCGGCTCCCCCGCGGTCATCGGCCCCATCCGCGTCCAGTCGTCCGCCCCCTTGCGCGCCATGTGGCCCTGCCACCCCGTCAACATCTACGACCCGCCCGCGCGCCTGCCCATCGAGCAAGCTGTCCTGCGCCTCTCCGTCAACATCGCCTCCGGCCCGGCCACAGTCGAGATTACCGTTTCGGAGTGAGCGCCTGGCGGACGGCCGCGATTCCCATCACCCCCCGTCCCCAAGGGCGTTCTCCCCCCGCCAAAGCAAAGCGCCAGCCGCCATTCCTGGCCGCTGGCGCCTGAATACCCGCCTCGCGCGTCAAACGACAAAACGTCAGTTCTGCGCCGCCGCCTCCACCGGGCAGACCATCACCCGCGGCCGGGCCGTGCTGTGCACGAACTTCACCAGCCCGTCGATCTTGGCGAACAGCGTATAGTCCTTGCCCTGGCCCACGTTCTGGCCGGCGTGGAACTTGGTCCCGCACTGCCTCACCAGAATGGAGCCAGCTGTCACAAACTCGCCGCCATAGCGCTTCACGCCGCGATATTGGGGATTGCTGTCGCGGCCGTTGCGGCACGAGCCGCCGCCTTTCTTATGAGCCATGTCTGCGGCCTCCCTGTTTCTTCGCTCAGGCGCTCTGGCCCGGCGCCACGATCTGCTTGATCTTCACGCTGGTATAACGCTGCCGGTGACCGACTCTCCGGCGATACTCCTCGCGCTTCTGGAAGTGCTGGATCAGAATCTTCGGCCCCTTGACCTCGGCGTCCACCACTTCGGCCACGACCTTCGCCCCTTCCACCACGGGCGTTCCGACCAAGGCGCCCTTGTCGCCGGAAACCAGCAACACCCGGTTGAACTCGATCGCGGCGCCCGGCTCCTGCTCGCGCAGGCCCACCTGGATCGTCTCGCCTTCGCTCACTTTGTACTGCATGCCGCCATCGTCAATAATCGCGTACATAGCTTCTCTTCCGTCGGGGCTCCAGGGGAAACGCGGCGAACCGCGCGAAAAGCAGGCCCGGCCTTACGCCACCCGCTCATCCTCACAATTGTAGCAATTGACGTCCACCTTGTCAACCGCATACCCTGCCGCGCCGCGCACCTCCACCCGTGCGCCAGCGCGCTGCTCCAAGGCTGCGATTTCTTTGCGCTTCCGGTTCTGCAGGTATTCCGCCACAGGCGGCGCGGCCAGCACCTCCACCCGCGCCACGTTCTTGTCCAGCTTCATCCCCATGAGCCGCCGGAAGGCCGAAAGCGCCGCGCTCTCCGCGGTCAACACCTGCCCGGCCCCCCCGCACAGCGGGCACGACTCGTAGTTGGTGCTCTCGATGTTCTTGCGGATGCGCTGGCGCGTCATCTCGATGATGCCGAACTTGGACATGCGCAGCATCTTGGTCCGCGCCCGATCGCGCTTCAGCGCTTCCCACAATGTCCGCTCCACCTTGCGGATGTGGCTTTCGTCGGTCATATCCACAAAATCGTTGATGATGACGCCGCCCATATCGCGCAGCCGAATCTGGCGCGCAATCTCCCTGGCCGCCTCCAGATTGAGCTGAAACGCGGATTCCTCGGCGTTGTCTTCGCGCTTGAACCGGCCCGAGTTTACGTCGATCGCCACCAGCGCCTCGGTCTGCTCGATGACCAGGCTGCCGCCCGAGGGCAGCGGCACGCGCTTGTGATGAATCCGCGCGATCTGTTCCTCGATGCCGAACTTCTGGAACAGCGGCTTGGCGTCGTCGCGGTACAGCTTGACGCGGTCGCGGTAGCTCGGCATGGTCACGCGCATGAATTGCAGGATCTTCTGGTAGTCTTCTTCAGAATCAACCCACATTTCCTGAATATCCGTGGCGAATACGTCGCGCACCGCGCGGATAATCAGGTCGCTCTCCTGGTAGAGCAGCGCCGGGCCGGCCGCCTCCTTGAACTTCTTCTCCACCGACTTGTAAAGCCGCGCCAGGTAGTTGAGGTCGCGCTGCAACTCGCGCTTGCTCCGGCCGTCCGCCGCCGTGCGCGCAATCACACCAAACCCTTCCGGGACCTCCAGTTGATCCAGCGCGTCGCGCAGCCGGTCCCGCTCGCCGTCGTCGGCGATCTTCCGGCTCACGCCCAGCCGCGCGCTGAGCTGGGGCATGAGCACCAGATAGCGGCCAGGCAGGCTGACATAGGTCGTCACCGCGGGCGCTTTGTTGCGGATCCCCGCCTTGGACACCTGCACCATCAGGTCCTGGCCCTTGCTCAGCACGTCCTGGATCGCAGGCGCCTCGCCCCGGTCGCGCCGCCGCTCGCGGCCTTCGCCGTTGGAGTACCACACCGGCGAAAGGTCCGAAACGTGCAAAAACCCCTGCCGCCGCCACCCGAAGTCCACAAACGCGGCCTGGAGGCTGCGCTCCACGTTCACCACCCTGGCCCGGTAAACGTTGCCCACCAAGTCCTCGGCCAAGTTGCGCTCGACGTACAGCTCCTCCAGTTGACCATCTTCCACAATCGCGATCCGGCTTTCCTCCGGCTCGCACACGTTCACCAGCATCCGCTTTTCCATCGTCATTCCTCTCTGCTCTCGCCGCCGCGCGCCCCCGCGCCCGGCGCGGCGAGGACAACGTCCGTCCGCTCCATCTCGAAGAGCGCATGCGCGTCCGCCTCGGCGAAGCCCGCCGCCCCCAGGGCTTCTTCGGGCCGCGTGGTCGCCCCGGCCATCACGCGGAAGCGCATCACCACGGCTCCGCCCTCCACGCGCATGTCCTCGATAAAGGGCCTGATATCCACCTTCTTGCGCTGCCCCTTGCGCTCGCGCTCCACCCAAATCGTCTCCCGCGACAGGACCTCGCGCAGCCGCCCCTCGTCCACGCGCGAACGCTCGGCGCCGGCGTCGCGCGGCCGCGCCACGTACTCCATCTCCGCCACCTGCGCCGGCTTGGGCCCGGCTTCCTCAACAGCTTTGAGCTCAACTCCCGGCGGCAACGCCGCGCCCAGCCGCCTGGCCACCTCATCCAGCGCGGTCCTCCCGTTCAACTCAAACTCCATCACCTCGCGACGCCCCGCCATCCCCACACCCAAAGGCGCCGGAAACGAGTACCGCGGATGGGGGTTGAAGCCGCTCGTCATGTGCAGCGGAAGCCCCGAACGCCTCAACGCCCTCTCCACGGCTCTCATCAAGTCCAGATGCGACACGAACCGCGCCAAGTCCTGCTTGGCGAACCAAACACGGATCCGCTGCCGCTCCGTTTGCTCGACGGACATATTCACCCCCGGCCGCCCACGACGCCGGGGCAACCTCGCGAAAGCCTGTAACCGCAAGACACGCGCAACCCTGGATTGCCAGGGCCGCTCAATCATAAGAACTTGCAAAGCTTTATTTTAGCATCCGGTGGACATATCGTCAACGACGCGAATCAAGCCAAAATCTTAACGGAAAAGGGATCGTCACGCCATTTGCGATCTTGCCCAAGGCAAGGGCCAAAAATGACGGGCGAGAGGCTTCAGGAGGCGTTGCGGGATTATCGGCAAAGGTATCAGGAGACCGGGCGGAAAGAGAGGACGGCGACCTTGGACGAGTCCTGCGCCATGACCGTCAGAAGTAGGCGATCACCCTGCTGGGCAAGCCCCGCCAGCCGGAGACGGCGCCGCGCCTATGCCCCCGCCATTTCTCGTTCATCACCGCCAATGAGCGAAGACAAACAGTCTTGCCCGCCGTCCGCCATCATCCTTTCCCAACCCCAGAACCCCCTTTCCCCACTATCTCCCCAGCCCCTCCGACTCCAGCTCGCCCCGCCGCTCCCACGCGCCCGCCCGCCACACATACAGCCCCCTCTGCCCGCAGCGCCACCCGTCCCCCCGCCGCATCTCCACCGCCGCCAGCGCCGCCCCGCCGTCCGCGAAATACTCGATCTTCGGCGCAGGTATCCACACCGCGCCCGCCGCGCTCGGCCCAGCCGCCGCTTTCTGCGGCGCAGGCGCCCCCGCCGCCTTCAGCGCTTCTGCAACCGCCGCCGAAGGCTCGAATCCCGTCTCCACCCGGCCGCAGCCCAAAAAGACCGCCTGTCCCATTTTCACCGCGTCCAACGCCGCCGCCTCCACCAGCAGCGACGGCCTGGGGCCAGCATACGGGCAAGCGTGAAGCGCCAGCCACCGCGCCCGCGCCGCGCTGCCCGCCGCCGTTCGCTCATAGCCCTCAACGAACGCCCTCGCCGCGGCCGAAAGCCCGTCGTCCACGACCACGACAGGCTCTGCCCTGGGCGCCGGCGCCGCCGACGCCCCAGAACGGCAACCTGCCGCCAGCGCTAGAACCGCCAGCGCCCCGCCCACCCAACCCAGCTTGTCTGTCCGCCAGTGACCCATCATCCGCCCGATCTGTCTGATCCGTCCCGTCCACCCGATCCGCCCAAACCTCACCGATTCTACCACACCCGCCCCGCCATTTGACCCCGCCTCATTCAAGCTCTATAGTGTCCGTCTTTCCGTTCAAGCCCCGCCGAGAAACGCCATGCTCCCCAGAAACGAACACACGCGCGCCCTGGCCGCCATGGTGGCCTCGTCCGCCGGGTTCAGCTTCATGGCGGCCATGGTCAACGTCGCCACCAAGGCCGGCGTCACCGCCAGCCAGGCCACCTTCGGCCGCTTCCTGGCTGGCCTGGGCGCCATGTGCGCCGCCTTGGCGCTCCGCCCCCAGTACCGCCAGAGGGTGCGCGAGCCGCTGTGGCTCATCCTGCGCGGCGTCGTGGGCAGCTTGGCCGTCCTGGCGTGGTTCGCCACCATCGAGCCTCTTGGCCTGGCCAAGGCCTCCCTCATCGCTTACACCTACCCGGCCTTCGCCGCCATCCTGGCCTGGCCCATCCTCGGCGAGCGCGTCACCCCCCGCCTGTGGGCCGCGCTGGCCGTGGCCGTCGCCGGCGCCGCGCTCCTCTCGTTCCAGCGCGGCCGGCCCGCCGCCAGCCTGTCCAACGCGCAGGAGGCGCTCTGGTCCATCGCGGCGGCCATGGGCGCCGCGGCCTCGGGGTTCGCCGTATGCGCCGTGCGCCGCTGCCGCCGCTTCGAGAACTCCTTCACCATCTACGGCTCCCAGTGCGCCTTCGGCCTGCTCATCGCCGTCGCCGGCATGGCCATCGAGACGCGGCCCGAAGGCGCGTCCGTCGTGCCCTCCGGCGCCTTCGCCTGGGCCCTCCTGGCCGCCATCGCTCTCTCCGCTCTCGCCGCGCAACTGCTCATGACGCAAGCCTACGGCGTCTTGCCCGCCACCGAAGGCAGCCTGCTCTCGCTGCTCACCCCCTGCCTCAACCTCGCCGCCGGCCTTCTCTTTTTCGGCGAATCCATCGGCTGGGCCGGCGCCCTGGGCGCGCTCATGATCCTCTCCTCGTGCGTCTTCGTCTCCTTCCGCCGGCCCAAGCCCCCCCGCATCCGCACGGTCTGACGCGCCGCCCCCATTGCGCCTGCCGTCCTTGTTGTCCCTATCGTCCTTTTGCCCCGCCCGCGATTTGATTCCCACCCCCCCAAGTCCTATAGTGTTAGTCTTCCGTTTGCGCGGCGCAAGCAAAGCCGCGCCGCCGGCCGGCGGACATCCGCGCCTTGGCATCCGCCACGCCTATCGTGGCGCCGAAGCCGCGCTTCCATCACCCTGGAGCTCACATGGTCACCCGCGACCTTGACGAAAAACGTTACCTTGTCTCCTTCGATCCCCGCCGCCTGCCCCACGCCTTCTGCAACGTCCTCGTTCTGGGCACAGGCGTGGCCGGCCTGCGCGCCGCTCTCGAAGCCGCCAAGCACGGCGACGTCCTCGTCGTCACCAAAGACCGCCTCGAAGAAAGCAGCACCTTCTACGCCCAAGGCGGCGCCGCCGCCGCCCTGGCCCAGACCGACAGCGTGGACCAGCACGTCGCCGACACTTTGCGCGTCGGCCAGGGACTCAGCGACGAAGCCGTCGCCCGCTTCATCGTCTCCGAAGCCCCCCAGCGCATCCTGGAGCTCGTCGAATGGGGCGCGCCCTTTGACCGCGAAGGCGAAAACCTGGCCCTCACCAAGGAAGGCGGCCACTCGCACCGGCGCATCGTCCACGCCAAAGGCGACGCCACCGGCATGGCCATCGAGCAGACCCTCGCCGCTCGCGTCCGCCAGACCCCCGAAATCCGCATCATCGAGCACGCCTTCTGCCTCGACCTCATCACCGAAGGCGCCGCCTGCTGCGGCGCCATCATCCACGACGCCCGCTGGGGCAAGATGATGATCAGCGCCCGGCAGACCATCCTCGCCACCGGCGGCGTCGGCTGCCTCTTCCGCGAAACCACCAACCCCGCCGTGGCCACCGGCGACGGCCTCGCCATGGCCTACCGCGCCGGCGCCGAGCTGCGCGACCTCGAGTTCATGCAGTTCCACCCCACCACCCTCTACATCGCCGGCGCCTCCCGCGCCCTCATCAGCGAAGCCGTCCGCGGCGAAGGCGGCTACCTCGTCAACGATGCCGGCGAACGCTTCATGAGAGCCGTCCACCCCGACGCCGAGCTCGCCCCCCGCGACGTCGTCAGCCGCGCCATCCTCGACGAAATGAAGCGCACAGGCGCCACCTGCGTCTATCTCGACCTGCGCCACCTCGGCGCATCCCTGCTCGCCCGCCGCTTCCCCGGCATCAAGGACCTCTGCGCCAAGTTCGAGATAGACATCGCCCAGGACCTCATCCCCGTCCGCCCCTCCGCCCACTACTTCCTCGGCGGCGTCACCGTGGACATGCAGGCCCGCTCCACACTCAAGCGCCTCTTCGCCTGCGGCGAGGTCACCTCCACCGGACTCCACGGCGCCAACCGCCTCGGCAGCAACTCCCTCATCGAGGGCCTGGTCTATGGCCGCCAGGCCGGCGACATGGCCGGACGCGCCGCCGCCGCCGAAAAGACCGAACAACGCCGCCTCCGCGGCGCCAGCCTCCACCCCAAGCCCCGCTACGCCGACCTCAACATCGCCGACGTGCGCGATTCGCTCCGCGCCCTCATGTGGCGCCAGGCCGGCATCGAGCGTTCCCAAAAACCCCTCGAAGACGCCATCCAGCGCCTCCTTTTCTGGTGCCGCTACGTCATGGACAAAGAATTCGACGACCCCCGGGGCTGGGAGCTTCAGAACATGCTCACCGTGGGGACCCTCATGGCCCGCGCCGCCCTGGCCCGCGCCGAAAGCCGCGGCGTCCACTTCCGCACCGACTACCCCCAGCGCGACGACGCCGCATGGTCCCGCCGCATTGCCTTCCGCCGCGGCGAACCCGGTCCTATCATAGGCTGACGGCCCAGCCTTCCCGCCCGCCGTCGCCGTCCCCAAACACCCAAGCCCCACAACCCCGCCGTTCCTAAGCCCCAGAACCCCCTCCCCTCACCAGTACCCCTTCTTCTTCCACTCCTCAATCACATGCGCATAGGTCTCCGGGTTCTTGCGCAGCATAAACCGCGCCACCGTCACCCGGTCGAGCCACAGCGTCAGCCGCCCCGCCAGCCCCCGGCCCTTCTTTGACTGTATATCCCCCATCAGCCGGTCCGCCGCCCTCTCCAGACGCGGACGCGCCTGGTCCATGGTCACGCGCGCCGGAATGCCCACTCGGAAATGCTCATGACCCGAAAGCCGCGCGTGGAACACCCCCTGAAACCCCAGCAGCGTCCGGCACACCCCTCGCCCGCCCATAAACCCCACGGACGACACGGCCAAAACGTACTTGTCCGCCAGCGCCAGCGTGAACCCCAACAGGTAGGTGATACGCTCGTAGAACCGCTTGTAACACGCCGTGGTCATGCCGTTGCGCACCGGCGACCCAACCACAAGACCGTCCGCCTCCTTCATGCCCGCCATGATCTCCGCCACGTCGTCGTCAAGAACGCACCGCCCCTCCTTGAGACAACGCAAGCAGCCCACGCAATCCAAGACCCGCTTGTCCGCCAGCCGGACGCTCTCCACCTCAGCCCCCTGCCCCGCA
>CAYYEE010000027.1:0-10132 GCA_964470775.1 uncultured Planctomycetota bacterium
GCTGGACTCTGGCAATGTGGCCGCAGCGTATATTTCCGGCTCTGGCACCTCAGCGCTTCTGTTCCGCTACACCGTGGCCAATGGCGACCTCGACCCCACCGGCATCAACGCAGTCAACCTGGCGCTGCTGGGGGCGGCGGGGTGCCGGACGCCGCCGGAGACGCCATCGCCCGATGAGTTCCGCGAGGGCCCGGCGCTGGCCGCTTCGCCGTTCTTCGAGATTCTCACGGCGCCCAAGGGCTTTGACGCGCAAGCCGCGCTGCGCGAGGCGGACGCCACGGTTGAGGCTGTGGACCGATGGCTGGGCGCGCGTCCCCTGGCTCCGGTGTGCCGCGTGGCGATCCTGGCGCCGGGCGACCCGGCGGGCGTCCGCTACCTCGACGGCGGCGGCGACGCAGGGGGCCGGGTGTTCTTTGAGACCGGCGTCATCGTCGTCCAAGGCGCGCCAGACAGCCCCCGGCTCTGGACCACGCTTCGCCACGAAGCCGCCCACTATGCCCTGCGCCGCCACACCCAGAAAGCGCCGCCTTTCTGGCTGGACGAAGGCGTGGCCTGCCTTTTCGAAGAAGGGGCGCCGCCATCGGGCGAGCCGCGGGTGAGCCCGGAGCGCCTGAACCTCTTCCGCCATCTGCTGGGGTCGCGCTGGCCTGGCGCCGTGGGCCGCCTGCTGGGCCAGAGCGCGCCGGAAAGAGCGGACGGAGCGGCCTATGCGCGAGCTTGGGCGATGGTCTTCTATCTCTATCATCAGGACCCAGGCCGCGTTCCGGCTCTGGTCCGCGAACTGGCTGCTTCGCTTTCGACGCAGGCGTTTGTGGACGCGCAGGCGGGCGCGGCGTGGACGCAAGACCTGGAGCGGCGGATGGCGTCGTGGTTTGAGCGCGGAGTCTCATTCGAGTCCCTGGATGCTGGCGGCTTCTGATATAATGCGCGCCGTGCACACGGGAGCGTGAGGCGGAGACATGGACAAACGCGTTGAGCAATGGTTCATGCAGGCCGAATATGACCTGGATACCGCGGAGTGCATGCTGCAAGGAGGCAGGTGCTTCTACGCGGTGTTCATGGCGCACCTCGCCATCGAGAAGGCGCTGAAGGGGGTCTGGCAGGCCAAGCTTCGAGACGCTCCCCCCAAGACCCACAGCCTGGTGTATCTCGTTGAGAAGCTGGGACTGACGCCTCCCGCGGAGGTGGATGAGTTCCTCGTCACGCTCAACAGCGCGAGTGTCGCAACAAGGTATCCCGACGACCTGCAAAAGATGATCGCCAGTTACTCCGAAGCAGGGACCCGCAGACTCCTCGATAACAGCCGGGAGGCCTTGGCGTGGATCAAGACACAGCAATAAACGCCGCTATCTACTTTGGCCAGCGCCTGGCGCGGCAGGCCGTGCGGGTATCGCGGCTGATCCTCTTTGGGTCTCACGCTCGGGGCCAGGCTACCGCGGACAGCGACGTTGACCTTCTGGTCGTTTCCGAGGACTTCCGAGGTCGCGACGCGTTCGAGCGCGCCCAGTTGGCAGGGAATGCGGAACGCGAAACCATCCGCAAGTTTCAGGTCCCGCTCGACGTGATCCTGATGACGCCTGAGGAGTTTGAGAACGAGGGGTCCTTGCTGGCCCAGGCGGCGCGAGGAGGCAAAGCCCTGATGGGCGGGGCGGCCTGAATCGCTGGCCTCAAGAGGAGTCTTCGGTCCCATGACAAGCAAGGAAGTCGTTCTTCGCGCCGTGGAGTTCCGGGGAATGGAGCGGTTGCCCTTGGCCAGAGGAGCGGACGCGGACATGGTGTACGTGGGCTGCGGCAAAGCCAGGGACTTCCAGCCTGCCAAGGCCGACATGGATGAGTGGGGCTGCATGTGAAAGAGCCTGCGTCCGGAAGAAGGCGACAAGGGGCAGGTGGTGGAGCAACCTCCACAGGACAAGGCGGCCTTCGCCACATGCCGCTTCCCCGATCCTCACGCGCCCGGCCGCATGGACGCGGCGTTGGGCGGGTTTATCGCCACGTCCTATGACAAGCCCAACCTGAACCTGCCGCCGGAGAACGTGGCGCGCATGGCGCAGGCGTTCCGGCGGTTCCGGTGGAGGACGCCGGCGCCATAGGTCCTATGGGCCTATTGGACGGCGCATGGGCGAAGACTTCACTTCGCGACGCCTGCCAACTCTCCCCAAATCTCCACTTCGGTGATGGTGATGTAGGATCGGCCTTGTTCGCGCGTGAACACCAGCGCGAGCCGCTGGGCGTCCACGTTCAGGCCGTCAAAGACGTTCCAGCCGTTGCCGGCGGGGTCAATGGCGGCGAGCAGCTTGCCGGTGGCGCTGTCCAGACGCAGCTCGATGCGCTGGACGCCGTGGGCCTTGCGCGCGTCGTCTTTGATGATGTTGACGCGGACACGGCGCACGGGATAGGGCTTGGCCAAGTCAAAGACCAGACTGCCGCTGTCGCGGCTCTGCCAGTAGGCGTAGGCGCCGCGGGGCTTCTGGCGGTAGTCGGCGCTGGCCACGCCGTCGGTGAGGCAGCCTTTGGTGAAGAGGACGGGCTCGCCTTCCTTTTCCGTGTCGGTGGTCATGGGCTTGTCGGCGACATAGGCGCCGCCGGTGTTCACCGTCAGGTTGGGATAGGGAGGCTTCTTGTCCCAATCGCGGCCCACGCCATTGGCGGTGAGCAGGACCAGGGCGGGGCCCTTGTCCTCGATGGCGACGTCGTCGAACCATGCGCCGCCGGTTCCGCCGCGGTTGCCCAGCGAGAAGGTGGCTACGGTGCGGCTGGCGGTGATGAAATCGCCGGCGACCTCGGCCCAGCCGCGGTCCACCCGGCCCGTGGGCTTGAGGGCCACGCCGCCGCGCTGGTCCGTGTCATACTCGCGCAGCGACAGAGACCACGTGGGCTTCATCGCGGCGTCGGCGCGCTGCCACAGCGAGGCGCGGTACTGACGGCTGGGCGCCAGGGCGAAGCTGCCCTTCACGCTCATCACGCGCATCCGGTTGTCCGATTGCAGCCGCAGCGACCGCTTGCCCGAGCGGAAGACCTTGTTGTCCAGGTAGTAGCCCACCTTGACGAGATTGTCGTAGTAGAAGTCCTGGCCCGGCGCCTTCTTCACTTCCCAGTGCGCGAAGTGGTCCTCCTCAAAGCCGCCGTTGGCCACGCCTTTGGGCCAGCGCTCGTAGCTGAAGTCGCGCGCGCGCTGGAAGGCGGCGGCTTCGTCGGCGGCGCCCAAGCCGGCCTCGCGGGCGTAGCGCAGGAACACGGTGGCGTAGGCCATGGCCGAGGCGTCGCCGCCGCCGCGCTGGCTGAGCATGTAGTGGGCCAGAATCTTCATGCCGAGGTTGAGGTACTTCTTGTCGCCCGTGGCGCCGGCCAGATAACCCAGCGGCGGAAAGAGCGTGCTGCCCCGGCCCAGGGCGAAGACGCCGAGCTCAGCGGCTTGATGGTCTTCGGTCAGCTTGTCCGTGGGGAGGATGTTCATGGAGCGGATGGACTTGGTCTGCACGTTCAGGGTCTGGTCGATCTCGACGCGCAACGTGTCTAGGAGATCGTCTCCGCCGGTGAGCGCGTGCAGTTTGGCCATGGCCTGGCATCCATACCAAGTGAAGGCGCAGCCAGCGGCGTAGCGGTCTTCGTACCACGAGAACCGCTCGGCGCCCGCCACGGCGTTCGCGGGAAGCTGGCGGCGTTTGAGTTCCGCGAACTGCTCCTTGAGCGCGTTGAGAAAGCGGCTGTCGCCCGTGGCGCCGTAGATGTCTACGAGGTCGTCGAGAGGCCGGGTCCAGTCGCGGCCGGAAGTGAATCCCGCGGGCTTGGTGAGCAGGCGCTCGCCCATCTGCGCCAGGACGTCGAGCGCGGCGAGGTCGCCGGTGAGGAAATAGAGGTCGCGCACGCCCTGGATCCACGCGTGGGACCAGCTCTCGTTGGAGGCGACGTGGTTGTTGCAGTGTGTGTGGGCAAAGCCGGCTCCGTGGTGGATGTCCATGTCGCGGTAGTGCTCGGCGGCCAGGCGGGCCATGTCGAAGTGCTCGCGCGAGCCGGTGCGCATCCAGTGCAGAAAGAGCTCGTGGTCGGCCATGGACTCGAGGTTGGCCCAGCCGCCGTCGCCGGGCGCGTCGCCGAAGTTGAAAACGCCGTAGAGGTTCCTGGACTCCTTGGCGTCCAGGGCGAAGTTGCCCAACGTCTTGGCCGATCCAACGCGCTGCTCGAAGATGGGGAAGCGCGCCGGGTCGGGCGGCATGATGAACTCGAACACGCCGGAGCCGCACATCCACTCGGCGTCGGCGCGGAGCAAGGGCATGTTTTCGGTGAGAAGGGGTTGGGTGAGGCGGCCATCCGGGTCCACCAGGAACTCCCACTGCTTGCCGAAGCCCTGGGGAATGAGGACGCCTTGGACAGTGTGCGGCCAGAGCCAGACGGTGAACGCTTTGGGCCTGGCCTCGACGGCCATGGGGTGGTTGCGCCAGAAGTCGCGCACGGCCAGCGAACCGCCGAATAGCCCGTTATCACGTTTGGGTTCGCCAGCGGGCGGCCGCGCCACGGGGCCGGCGGAGGTGAAGAACCGCTGATCGAGCGCGGCCTGGGTGAGGAGCGAAGGCTGCTGGCCAGCCGGGGCTGGGAAGCCGGCGAGGCAGGCGGCCCGCACGGGGATGGACGAGGACTTCTCGTCGTTGAGCCACTGGCCCGCCACGTAGTAGCGCTTGGAGCCGCGCCACGTAATAACGCGCGTCACAAAGCGTCCCGCCTTGTTGAGCCGGCCCTCGACGGCCCAGACACTGCGCAACGGGCCGGCCATCTCGACACGGGCGCTCTGGCCGGCGGCCTCGATGGCTTGGCCATCCGCGCCGAGGACGCGCGGCGCGGGGATGGGCAGCTTTTCGGAGGCGCGGGGATCGAGGGGATCGGTCACGACCGCGGCTTGGACGGCTGGGCCGAACTCGAGCCATAGGCGGCTGCTCTTGGCGGGCGTGGGCGTGGTGACAAGCAGCATCATGATCGAACCGTCGGCCGGCCAGCGGCTGAGCACGTCGAACTGGGCAGGCGCTTCGCGGCCGGCGCCGTCCACAAGGCGCGCGTGTTCGCGTCGGAAGAGCTTGCCGCGGGGAAGCGGCACACCGCCCGTGACGCAGGGCAGCTCGGCCGCGTTAGCGGGCACATCCACGCTGAGGCTGACGCGGCCTGGCGTGTCGGCGGCCTGGCCGGCCCAGGCTTGCAGCTTGGACAGGTCCACGGGTTTGCCTCTGACGACGCCGATCTGGGATGTCTTCTCCTCTGTCTCGCCCTTTGCGTAGACGTAGACTTTGTCCGTGAACTGATCGGCGACGGGCGCGCCCTCGATGACGAAGTTGTCGGCCCAGATGCGGACGCCTGGCTTTTCGGCGCGCACGGCGATTTCCACGGGCTCGCCGCGAAGGGCTTCGGCTTTGAGTGTGTGCTGCTTCCACTGGGGCCCGGCCTCGACGGTCTCGACGGTGTCGGCGCGGTTGAGTCTGTCGTACCAACTGAGCCGCAGCACAACCTTGACGCCGGGCTTTTCCGCGCGCAGCCACACGCTGCCGGCGATCCATCCGCCTTCGGTCTCGCCGCAGACCACGAACTCGCGGTCCGTGTCGGTGGTGACGCTCTGGCGTCCCGCCGCCTTCTGGTCCTGGGTCAGCTTCCAGTCTGGCCAGGCGCTGAGGTACTGCCCGCCGGCTCGATGCCAGAACTGAGCCGGGCGGCCGTCGGGTCCGCCGCTTTCGCAGTCGCCCCACGGCGTCAGGTTCGCGGCGGCGCACGCGCCCGCCCACAACAAAGCGGCCAGAAAGGCGAAGCCGGGGGTTCTCATGCTTGCGGATCCTCCATGATGGCGGCGCCGGCCGGCGCGCCGGTACAAGGCGATGGATCGAACGGATGGGGCGGCCTTATGGGTGTATGGCGCTCTAGCGGCCTGTTGAAAATGTCGCGTCTGTTCCGGGGACAAGTTGCGATCCCGCCGTTGGCGGGCTGAGGCGCCATGTCCCCGCAGACGCGGTGTCTTTTTCAACGGGCTGCTAGGCCACGACCACCAGCCCGGCCAGCGTGCCTTTAGGCACGTCCTCGGCCTTGGCATCGCTGCCGATGGGGTAGATGTCCCAGCCGCTTTCCGTGGCCAGGCGGTAGACGTCAATGCCCACGGCTTCCATGGAAGGCCGGGAGCGCAGGGCGAAGCGGCACTTCTGGCCCTTCATGGCCTGGCAATCCTCGGCTTGTCCGCAATAGGTGTGGCGGCACGAGCCAGCGGCGAAGCCGAACGCGAGGTAGTGGCCGTCGTAGAACGCGGCCGACTCAACTTGGTTGACGATCTCGAACACGTTCTGATAGGCGGCGACGCGCTCTTTGATCGTGGCCTTGTCGCGCACAATGACGCTGGATGGGACTTCCTTAATAAAGAAGACGGCCCAGCGGTACTTGGCCAGCAACGCGCGCAGTTCGGCGGGTTTGAGGGTGTTGGGCGGGCAATGGGCGCCGGTTCCGTAGCCGAAGCATCGGGGAATCTGGCACTTGAGAGTGACGCGCTCGTCCACGGGCACCTGGCCGGCGGTGATGATGCGCGCCTTCGTGGCGCCCAGCTCCAGGGCCTTGGCGCAATATCGCTCCAAGTCCTGCCTCACCTGCTCGTCGCTCATGTTCAGGTCAATCCTGCGGATGTTCTTGCCCATAGTCTCTCCTGGCCGCGCTCAGACGGGACGCTGCCCAGTCTATCAAAATGACGCGTGTGGGCTCCGGGGTTCTGGGCGCCGCGTCCGGCACGGTCCCACGGCTTCCTGGCGGCTGCATACGCAATGTAACCCAAGAGCGCGTGTGGAACAAGAGAAAAGGAGGCGGTTTGTTGCGCGCGCGCGGGAACGTCCGGTTCTTGGGGAATCGAGATGCGCGTCTTCCCATGCGCAGAGCGGCTTTCGGAGGCGCCGCCCCGGAGTCTGTCGCCTTCCTGGCAGAGCGCAATCAGGGTCAGGGGCGGGATCGAGGGGATGTGCGAGGGGGTTTGGCGACACCGGTCCCTGCGCCGATGCCGATAATACCGGTGGCACGGCCGACCCAAGGCGTTGGAGGCGGGCATTGGCTTTGGGGCGCGAATGGGGTATGGTTATGCTTGGCAGAAAGGGGAATCGCAGGCCAGAAACGGAGCCGCGCATGGAGAGCGTTCCGTCAGAGCGCCGCGAGGCGAAGTTGTGGGCGTCGCCCCTGTTTCGCATCTCCGCGCTGGCGGCGGTCGTCATCGCCGCCTATCTGGCGCTTTTCAGGGCGGTGGGGGACCAGTTGTCGCGCAATATCGAGCAGCAGCGCAAGGCCAGTCTGGCGAGGTTGGTTTCGCTGGCGCGCAACGCCGTGGATGACATCATCGTTCGGGCCCGCAAGGGGGAGTTGCCCAAGCTGGAGGCGCGGCGGCAGGTCTGTGACGTGGTACGGCGCATGGTGTACGAGGATGAGACGGGGCCCAACTACATCTTCATGAGCGCCTATGACGGGACCATGCTGGTGCAGCCATTCGAGCCGCAGAAGGAAGGCACGTCCCAGTGGGACCTGAAGGATTCCAGGGGGACGTACATCATCCGCGAGCTGGTCCGGGCGGCGCAGGCCGGTCCGGGCAAGGCGTTCGTCAGCTACTACTATTTCCCGCCGGGGTCCAAGACGGCGGAGGAGAAACTGGCCTGCGTGATCGGCGTGCCGGAGCTGAGCTGTTACATCGGCACGGGGCTGTACTTGGAGAAGCCGCTGGCGGCGCAGCGGAACCTGCTGCGGACCACGGAATACGTGTCGTACGCGCTGCTGGCGCTGCTGCTGGCGCCGGCGCTGCTGGCCGTGGGCGAGATCGCGTCGCGCAACCGTTTGCTGGCGCGGGAAGTGGCGGAGCGGCGGCGCGCGGAAGCGGCGCTGGGCGACAGCGAACGCCGCTACCGCGAACTTGTGGAAAGCGCCAACCTGGTCATCGTGGAGTGGGACTTCCAGGGGCGCATCCGGTTCATCAACGGGTATGGGGAACGGCTTTTCGGCTATTCGCGCCAGGAGCTCATGGGCCGGCGCGTGGTGGGGACCATCGTGCCGGCCAGGGACTCGGCCGGCAATGACCTGGAGGCCTTGGTCGAGGACATCCTGCGCGCGCCGGACCGCTATCGCATCCACGAAAACGAGAACATGCGCAAGGACGGGAGCCGGCTGTGGGTGAACTGGACCAACCGGCCTGTGCTGGACCCCACGGGCCGGCCCACGCACATCCTATCCGTGGGCGCCGACACCACGGAGCGCCGCCAGGCGCTGGCGGAGCGGGAGCGGCTTCAAGAGGAGTTGCTTCAGGCGCGCAAGCTGGAGGCCATTGGGCAGCTCGCGGGGAGCGTGGCGCACGACTTCAACAACCTGCTGGCCGGTATTCTGGGTTACGCCAACGTGCTGAAGATGGAGGCGCCGGCCGGGAGCGCCGTGCACGAGGCGGCCCGGACCATCGAGCGGGCCGCGGAACGCGCGGCGGAGTTGACCGCGCAGTTGCTGGGCTTTGCCCGCAAGGGCAAGCACAAGATCGTGCCCGTCAACATCCACACCACGCTCTTCGAGGTGCTCAATCTCCTGTCGCGGACGCTGGACAAGAGCATCCGCGTCCACCAGTCCTTCAGAGCCGAGCGCCCCGTGACGCTGGGCGACCCCGGCCAGTTGCAGCAGGTGTTCCTGAACCTGGCCGTCAACGCGCGCGACGCCATGCCCGAAGGCGGAGACCTGACCGTGGCCACGGAGGCCGTGAACCTGGACGAGGCCTTCTGCCAGAGCGCGCAGGGCCTCCGGCCCGGCCCCTATGTGTTGATCACCTTCCGCGACACGGGTCCTGGCATTCCCAAGGAACTGCAAGCGCGCGTCTTTGAGCCGTTTTTCACCACCAAGCCGCAGGGCAAGGGCACGGGCATGGGTCTGGCGGTTGTCTACGGCATCGTCAAGAACCACGGCGGCCTGACGCGCGTGGACAGCGAGCCGGGCCAAGGCGCCACGTTCTCCGTCTACCTGCCGCAGAGCGCCGGCCAAGCCGCGGCCGAACGACCGCTCGGCAGGACAGTGACGCCGGGCCAGGGGCGCGTGCTGGTGGTGGACGACGAGGAAGTCGTTCGCCAGTCGGCCGCGGCCATGCTGCGCAAGCTGGGCTACGAGGCCGTGCCCGTGGCCTCCGGACAAGAAGCCCTGCAGGTCTTTGGCCAGGATCCTTCGGCCTTCAAGTTGGTGCTGCTGGACATGGTGATGCCCGGCATGTCGGGGCGGGAGTGCCTGGAGGGGCTGCGGCGGATCGACCCGGAGGTAAGAGTCGTGTTGAGCACAGGCTACGGGCTGGACGGCCGCGTCCAGGATATCCTTAACCAGGGCGCGCGCGGGTTCGTGCAAAAACCCTACCTGCTCTCCGATCTGTCCTGCGCTCTTGCCGAGGCGCTGAGAGACCGGCCCAGTGGGCCGGCACAATCCGGCGGCGCCGCGCCGGGTTGAGCGCCGCGAGGCAAAGAGGCTATTTGGCGTGGGCCAAGAGGTCCTCCACGTGCTGGCGCAGGCCGGCCTCGATGGGGGTGGCCGGGGTGGCCAGGCTGAGCGCGCGCAACCGCGAGAGGTCGTAGATGCGGTGGCAGAGGAAAGGCGCCTTGTCCGGGTTGGCGGCCAGATAGGCATGGACCGGTTCTTCCTCCACGCGCAGCGGCACGCCCAGGACTTCGGCGATGATCTCGTAGTAGCGGCGGCTCTCGATGACGTCGGGCCCGGCGGCGTTGTAGACCTGGCCAAAGGTGGCTTCACGACCGGCCATGCTAAGGATGAGGCCGGCCAGGTCGGAGGAGAGGATGGGTTGTTGAAGGAAATGGTCGCCGCCCACGAGACGCACGGGCTTGCCCGCGCGCATCAAGGGGATGAGCTGTGGGTCGCGGCCGTGCAGGGGCAGGCAGCCGAGCTGCGACGGGAACCCATAGATGTGGCATGGCCGGAGGATGGTCCATTTCATGGCGCCCGTGTCGGCATCGCGCAGGGCCACCTCGCACTGTCGCTTGTGATAGCCATAGTCGAGCGATCCCGGGCCGGGGGGCACGTAGACGTCGGCGGCCACGGATTGCGGGAACCGGCGGCGGGTTGGGTCGTAGACGAAGTCGGTAGAGATGAAGACGAGGTGGCGCGCGCGGGA
>CAYYEE010000027.1:10142-18912 GCA_964470775.1 uncultured Planctomycetota bacterium
TCTGCCCGGTAGGGCGAGCGGTAGCGAAGCCTCGCGCGGGAGCGGAAGAGGGCCACGTCCTGGGTGATGGCTTCGACTTTGTAGGCGATGCAATCGACGACGCAATCCCACTCGCCGCCAGCCGACTTCAGCGCCTCTTCAAACGCAGGGGTGTTGGCGCGGTCGAGGGTGAGAGGACGCGCGCCACGAGGCAGGGGGCGCTGGCCTCGCGTGACGGTCCAGGTTTCATGTCCCTGAGCCAACGCGGCCCTGGCCAGAGCGCCGCTGACATGCCCGCTGCCGCCTATAATAAGAAGTCTCACGAAGCGCCCTCCAAAGCTCACACCGATAAAAGGCTAACCGCGCTGCGGCGGGGCGCCTGCCCCTCGCTGCCATCACGGTGTTGTCCAACACGCTGGAACCCTGTTGGAGAATCCCACTCAGGTACGGTGTCCCAGACGCCTCTTAACGCCGCCACAACGCAAATGCCGACTTCTGTTGCGGAATGGCTGATCCGTGGCGTCTGGCGCCAGAATTGCATAAAACTATGTGTTACTCTGGTCCAATCGGAAGCAGCTCTTTTCGCACGCAAGCATGTTAGGTTGTCCTGCTCAAGTTGTCAAAGAGAGACAGCTTGGACGCCGACAGAAGATCGCGGTGGAGAGAGGCAGGACTCCCCCAACCCATGCCAGAGGGCTTGCCGACCGGTCAGCGCCGGCCTATTCCGCAGCCCTTGGCGTCGCCGGTCCGAGCGCTGTGATGGCAGGCCAGAGGACCTCAAATGGCGTAAAAAAGGCCTAAAAGCTGCAAAATGGGGTATTGACAATATTACGAAAAAGAGGTAAGGTTTGTGCGGGTCGCTTCGGCGTGCCTCGCAGTCCACAACGACAAGCAGGCCATCCGCGCTTGTTGATGCGGGGGGTGGCTCATTTTGCGGGGAGTATAAATGAGTCGGAAAACTGGGGTCTGTCTATGTATCACGGCAGTGTGGGGCTGCCTGATGTTCACTTTGGCGCAACAGCGCCTCCCCTTCCTCAGTTTCAGCGTCGGCCGGTTGTCGAGCGCGGAGAAGCGCGTGGCCCTGCCGACGGAAGCGCCGGAGGGGTCGCTGCGCATGGGGATTTTTGTGGGCGAGCGCCGGGTGGGCAGCCTGTTGCAACAGTGGAACCGGCGCAAGGACGTCCTTGACGTCACCGCGAAGATGACCGTGAGCCTGGACGCGCTGTTGGGCATCGGTCCCACGATGGCGTCGGCGGATACGTCCGGGGCGCTGGCGGTGAGCGTGGACTCTCACACGCTGATGGTGGGCGGGGCGCTGAGAACGATTTCCGTTGACGCGCGGATTGACCGCTACGAGAAGCCTTTCGCCTCCATCTATGGACAGATGGACGGCAACCGGATGACGCTGTACGTGCGCCGGGGCTCGCAGACCGACGCGGCGGAGTTCGAAGTGGACCCGCGCAACGGGGTGGACTTCACCAGCTTCCCGCTGGCCGCGCTTCCGGACTTGGCCATCGCCAAGCAGTGGACGGTCACATCGTTCAACCCCTTGACCTTGCGTCTGGAGAACGCCGTGGCGCGCGTCACGCGCCGGGAGAGCCTGGCGAACGGAGGCGAAACAGCGCAAGCCTATGTGATTCAGATCGGGGAAGGCCAGCGCCAGACCACGATCTGGGCCAACGAACGGGGAGAGATTCTGCGGCAGCGGTACCTCGGGTTGACGTTCGTGCGCGAGGATTTGACCCTGCCCAGCCTGTCTGACCTTCGGGTGGGGAGTCCAACTTGATTGAGCTAACCGGCGTTACCAAGTCCTATGGCGGCCGGATGGCGGTCAAAGACCTGAACTTGGCGATTCCCGAGGGGACGCTCTTCTCGCTGGTCGGGCCAAACGGCGCGGGCAAGACAACGACGATCAAGATGCTGTGCGGCCTGTTGCGGCCCACGACGGGTACCATCCGCATCTTCGGCCACGACCTGGGCACGGACGGCAACGCGGCCAAGGCGCTGGTGAGCTATATCCCGGACCAGCCGCACATCTACGAGAAGCTGACAGGCCGCGAGTTCCTGGAGATGGTAGGCCGCATGTACGGCATGGACCGCGAACGCTTGGACCGGCGCGTGGCCGAAACCATGGAAACGCTGGAGATGGGGGACTTTGCGGACGATCTGGTGGAGCAGTACAGCCACGGCATGAAGCAGAGGTGCGTCATGGCCGCGGCCCTGGTCCACGATCCGCGCCTGATCGTGGTAGACGAGCCGATGGTGGGCCTCGACCCCCGCAACATCCGCCGCATCAAGACCATCTTCCAGGATTTTGTCCGCAAGGGCAACGTGGTCTTCATGAGCACGCACAGCCTGAGCGACGTGGAAGAGATGTCCAACAGCGTTGGGATCATCCACAACGGCGCCATGATCGCGATGGGGCCGGTGGAAGAGGTCAAGCAGAAGGCGCACGCCGCGAAATTCGAGGACAGCTTCCTGACCTTGACGGAGGGGGCGGCCTCATGAGCCAGGCGCCATCGGTGTTCTTGTGGCTCCGCGTGAGGATGCTGCGGAACTCGTGGCGCAGCGCTCGTTCGCGCCATCCCCTCGGCCGGTTTGTCGGGGCCGCGCTGCTGGTCGCGGCGCTGTGGGCCGCCTTGTACACCATCTTCTTCTACGCGTTCAACGCCCTTGACCAGCAGTACAGCGACTTCTTCACCATCGTGCTCTCCGTGCTCTTCGCGGCGTTCTTCCTCATCATGTTCGTGCTGCTGACGTTGAGCAACGCCCTGGTGAACCACGCGTCGCTGTTCCGATCCTGGGAAGCGATGTTCCTTCACGCGTCGCCGGCGCCGACGGCTAACGTGTTCTGGCACAAGGTGACGGACTCGGTGTTCTACTCGTTGTGGGCGCTGGCGCTTTTGGGACTGCCCATCATCATCGCCTTCGGCCGCGCCACCCAGGCCAGCTGGAGCTACTACGTCGTCACCATCCTGGCCTTGATCGCGTTCATCCTCATCCCTGTCGCGCTGGGCGCGGTGATCACCCTCCTGTTTGCCCGCTTCGTGCTGGCTTCCCGCCGCCGTCTGCTGCTGCTCGGGTTGCTGGCGGTGTTGCTGGTGGCGTTCCTCACCGTGGGCGAGCTGGTCCGCCGCCATACCCAGCAAGAAGACCCGATGAGCGCCGTGGCCAAGTGGATCGAGGGGCCTCTCTCGCGGCTCAACATGGCGCGCAACCCGTTCCTGCCGAGCTCGTGGCTGGCGGACTGCATCGTGAACTCCGCCGTGGGCGACCGCCAGGACGTGATCTTCCCGCTGTGTCTGCTGGGCGCCAACGCGCTGTTTTTCGCCATGCTGGCCTATCTCCTGGCCGAGGCGCTGTACAACTCAGCGTTCTACGCCGCCCAGGAGGCAGGGTCGGGGCGCCGCCGCGTCAACCGCGCGTTCTACAAAATAATCGAAGTCCTCCTGCCCACAGCCTCTACGTTCAAACGCCTCCTGATTGTGAAGGACCTCAAGGTCTTCCTGCGCACGCCGGTGCAGTGGAGCCAGACGCTGCTCTTCTTCGGCGTTCTGGTGGTCTACTTCGTCAACATCCAGAACATCCAGGCCATGGGTACCGGGCTCTTTTCCAAAGAGCTCTGCTTGTTCGTGAATTTCGTCGCCTCCACCATGACCATCTGCACGCTGGCCGTGCGCTTCGCCTTCCCCATGATCTCTCTGGAAGGGTTGAGTTTCTGGGTGCTTGGGCCCCTGCCCATCAAGCGCAGCGACGTGCTGGAGGCCAAGTTCCTAGGGGTGTTGATCGCGTCGCTGCTGTGCGGGATCATCCTGGTGCTGGTAAGCGACTTGTCGCTGGGGGTCTCTTCGGCCATTCTGGCCCTGCACCTGGTGGCGGCCATCACGCTGGCCTTTGGCCTGAGCGCGCTGTCCGTCGGCCTGGGCGCCATCTACCCCGCGTTTGACGAGACCAGCCCGTCCAAGATCGCGGCAGGGTTTGGCGGCGTGCTCAACCTGGTCCTGAGCCTGGGGTTCGCCACACTGGTTCTGGTCTTCCTGGTCCTGCCCTTCCACCTGCCCGGCGAGAAGCAGAACGAGGCCGTAGCTTGGTTGTGGAAGTTCCGGGCGCAATTGGCCATCGGCGTCATCATCCTTGCGGCTGTGACCACCCTGGGCATCACCCGCCTGGGCGTGCGCGCCCTGCAGTCGCAGGAAGCGTAGGCCGGTTCTCCCCTCTCCCTCGCGGGCAAGCCGGACCTGTCTGACCTGTCGGAAGGTTTGGACGGGTTGGACCTGTTTTCCGCGTCGCCCCTCTCCCTTGGCGCTTTGGCGGCCTGCCTGCTAGAATGATGTCCCTCGCGGAGGTGGAAGCCTCCGCCCTGGGCCCGCAAGCCGACCGAGGGATTCATGGCCGCTCCAAGCTACCGGGAATGCCGCTGGGATTTCGCGCCCGCCGACCCTGGCGCGGCCGGGCGATTGGCCAGCGAGGCCGGCCTCCCCTCCCCCTTGGCGCAAATCCTGCTCCATCGCGGCGCCCACACGGCCGCCGCGGCGCGGGAGTTCCTGCGTCCCGAGTTGAGCCGCCTGCGCGACCCGGCCCTGCTGCCGGGCGTGGCCCAGGCCGCGGAGCGTATCTGCCAGGCCATTGCCCGCCAAGAGCCGATTGTCGTGTATGGCGACTACGACGCGGACGGAGTGACGGCCACGGCCATCATGCTCGGCGCCATTGAGCGGGCCGGAGGCAGGGCGCAATACTACCTGCCCGCCCGCGAGGAAGAAGGCTATGGCCTCAACGCGGCCGCGGTCCGCCGCCTGGCCGAGCGGGGCGCGCGGTTGATCGTCACCGTGGACTGCGGCGTCACCTCCGTGGAAGAGGCGGCGCTGGCGCGCGAACTGGGCGTGGACCTGATCATCACCGACCACCACGAGCCCGGCCCGATCATCCCCAGCGCCCTGGCGGTCATCAATCCCCTTGTGCCTGGCAGCGGCTACCCCTTCCCGCGTCTGACCGGCGCGGGCATTGCGTTCAAGATCGCGTGGGCCATGGGCCAGCGGCTCTCGGCGGGCGAGCGCGTCTCGTCCGAGTTCCGCGCGTTCCTGGTGGACGCGGTGGCTTTGGCGGCCATCGGCGCCATCGCGGACGTGGCGCCGCTGCTGGACGAAAACCGCATCCTGGCCAGCTACGGCGTGCAGGCGCTGGCGGCCACGACGCGTCCGGGCTTGCGCGCGCTGTGCCGGGTGGCGTCGCTGGGATCGGGCGCGCCGCGGGCGTGGGACGTGGCCTTCAAGCTGGCTCCGCGGCTCAACGCGGCGGGCCGGCTGGGGTGCGCGCGCAGGGCCGTGGACCTGCTGACCACGACCGACGCGGCCCAGGCAGAGGAGATCGCGCAGGAGCTCGACCGCGAGAACACGGCGCGCCGAGCCATTCAGGAGCAAATCGTTCAGGACGCGCTGGCGATGATCGACGCCAACGGAGGCGTCCAGGGCCGGCTGGGGCTGGTGCTGGCCGGGGACTCATGGCGCCAAGGCGTGGTGGGCATCGTGGCCGGCCAGCTCGCCGACCGCTTCGCCCGGCCCACCGTGGTCATCGCGATCGAAGACGGGGTGGGGCACGGGTCGGCGCGATCGGGAGGGTTCGTCAACCTCCACGCGGCCATCGAGCAATGCGCGGATCTGCTCATCAGCTTCGGCGGACACGAGCACGCGGCCGGACTCCGCGTCGCGCCGGCCAACATCCCCGCGTTCGCGGAGCGCTTCGAGCAGGCGCTGGCCAGCCAGATCACCGAAGCCAGCCTGGCGCCGTCGCTGCGCATCGACCTGGAGATGCCCCTGGACGCGGCCACGCCCGCGCTGGCGCGGGAGATCGCCCGGCTGGAGCCCTTTGGCGCGGGCAACCCGGAGCCTGTGTTCGCCTCTCTGGGGCTGCGCGTGGCCAGCGAGCCGCGCCGCGCCGGCGCCGATGGCAAACACCTGAGCTTCTGGGCCAGCCAGAACGGGACAGGGGTCCGCGCCATCGCGTTCAATCAGGGCCCCCGCGCCGATGAGCTCCGCCAGGCGGGCGTGTGCTCGCTGGCCTATTGCCTGCGCATAGACACCTACCACGGAGGCCGGGACGTGGAGCTGGAGGTGAAGGACATCCGCCTGGGCGCCGCGGTCTGACGCTGGAACGCGCCATGTCCGAAAAACTGGATTTCACCGCCCTTCGCCAGAGCATGGTGGAGAACCAACTCGCCAGCCGCGGCATCCGCGACCCGGCGACGCTGGCCGCCTTCCGCCGCGTGCCCCGCGAGCGCTTTGCGCCGGCCGAACGCGCGGCCTGCGCCTACGACGATCACCCTCTCCCCATCGGCCTGGGCCAGACCATCAGCCAGCCCTACATGGTGGCGCTGATGACCCAGGAGTTGCGGCTGCGGGCGGGGATGCGCGTTCTGGAGATCGGCACAGGTTCGGGCTACCAGACAGCCATCCTGGCCGAGATGGGCGGCCGCGTGTACACGATCGAACGACTGGAGCCGCTGCTGACGCGCGCGCGTCATGCGCTGGAAAGCCTGGGCCACGAAAACATCCAGTTCCGCTTGGGCGACGGATCGCTGGGCTGGCCCGAGCAGGCGCCGTTCGACCGGATCATCGTCACCGCCGGCGCGCCGCGCGTGCCCCCGGCGTTGCAGGAGCAACTGGCCGATCAGGGCGTGCTTGTCATCCCGGTCGGGCACAGCCTCAGCCAGGAGTTGCGCGTCATCACCCGCAACGGTGACCGATTCGAGAGCTGCGACGCCGGCGGGTGCGTCTTTGTGCCGCTGGTTGGCAAAGACGCATGGCCGGAAGACCGGGGCGAGGATTGAGCCGAGAAGAACGCGGCGCGGCCCAAGAACGGCGAACTCTCGCAGAGGCGCAGGGGCGCGGAGGACAGAAGCAACGAACGGATGCGGGCGAGGCGCCCGCGCTCCGGCGGCGGCGCGGGGGGCCAACGCCCCACGCGACAACGCGAAGGGCCATGGAGCGAGGCTTCGCGCCTCCGTCTTCATGGCCCTTCATACTGCGAACGAGCAGGACTTCTTCTTTTGGGGACACCCTTCCTGGAACCGTCGTCGTCCAACCTCCGCCCTTGCCGTTCTTCGCGCTCTACGCGTTCTTCGCGGCTCAATCGCCGTTGCCGAAGACCCTGAACCTTTCGAAAGGCCGTTCGCCTTTCTCCACCCCTCCTCTTTGCCTCTCTCCGTGTTCTCCGCGTGATCCCGTTTTTCGCCGTTGCCGTCCTTGGGTTGCGGCTCCGCCGCGCCAGGCTCTCCGTGGTTCCCTGCCGCCGCGTTCGGGGGCTACTGCGCGAACTGGCTCTTGAGCGCCCAGAGTCCGAGGGCGGGGTTGCTGATGTAGAAGATCTCCTCCCCGCCGGGCAGGCTGTTGAAGCCGTCCTTGAGCTTGTCGGGGTTGTAGCGCTTGAGCATGGCGTCCAAGTCGGCGGGCTCGAAGCCCACGCCGCGGATTTCGTCGTGCGTGACGCCTGGGCCGGGACAGTAGGTGATGCGGAAGCGGCCTTCGCTGCTGCCGTGAATGAGATGGGCCGCGGCGCCCAGACTGGCGCGCAGCTCCTCGTTGTTCTTCACGGCGTCCAGCGTGAAGGGCGTGCCGTGATAGCCGTACTTGCGGATGAGGCGGTCGTTCTCCTTGTCCTCGCCGAACTCGCGCAGCCCTGGCGCCAGCACGATCAGCTCGCCGCCGTCCGCGATGACCATGCGCGTGCGATAGATGGCCTTGTTGCCCAGCCAGGTGCTCTTGAACTCGTGCGGGTCCAGGTAGACGACCACCTTCTTGAGCGGCTTGTCCATCTGATCCAAGTTCACCTTCTGGCTGAGGCGCGCGCCTTGGGCAAAGGTCTCCATGTCCTTGCCGGCCAGCAGTCCGCGCATCTCCATCTGCCCGGTCTCGCGGTTCTTGGCCATGACGGTGAGGATATAGCAGATGGGCAGCTTGCCCAGGAACTGGTCCACCCCATAGTTGAAGAGCTTGCGCACGGGCGTGTCAATGCGGCCCATGATGCGCTCCATGCCGTAGACCGCGCCGAGGAAGTGGGACTTGTTGATCGTGTCCGGCCCGCCCACGCCCACCAGGATGTTCTTGGTGTAGTTGGCCATGCCCACGACCTCGTGAGGCACGATCTGGCCGATGGACAGGATGAGGTCATAGCCCTCGAAAAGGATCTTGTTCACTTCCACGCTGACCGAGTAGTCCACCTTGCCCTCGGACCACTCGCTGAGCTTTGCGCCGGGAATCTCGCCCTGTTTGACGATGTCGTTGCGCCAGTCGTGGACCTTGAAGCAGGAGAGCGGGATGTCGGGGCCGAACATGCGGCGGATCTCTTCTTCGGTCATGGGCACGTGAGTGCCCAAAGTGGGCATGATGTCCACCTTGGCGGCGGGAGTGAGGAGCTTGTACAGGATGGCGGAAAGCTCGCCGGCATTGGAGTTGAACCGCGTGCCGTCCGGCGGCAGCAAAAGCACCTTCTTGAAACGGCCGCCCATCATCGCCAGCGCCTTGCCCAGCAATTCGCGCTTGTCCTTGGGCGTCAGCGCCAGCGTTTCGCCCATCTTGGCCACAATTGCGCCCATCGCGCTCATCTCCTGGCAAAAAAACGCCTGCCGCCTGCTGCGGAGCGGCGGCAGGATTGTCCCTGCAATGGCGCGTCCGTCGTGAGGCGCGCCGCGTGAACACATTGTAGCACGGCCTGAAGGCCGGCTTCAACGCGACGGATGGCTGGCCAGAGATTCGGCACGACAGAATGGCGGAGAGGCCGTAGGGACCGTGCGGAGTGC
>CAYYEE010000028.1:0-18571 GCA_964470775.1 uncultured Planctomycetota bacterium
CGAGGCAGGGGCGGAGTGGTTCGGGGCGGCGGCGGCCGTGGCGGAGACGGCGGCGGGATGGTCGTGGCGCGTGGGGCGGCTGGACGGGCAGGAGGAGGGGGTGGCGCGCGCGGCGGTGAAGGCGGGCGGCGGGTGAGGCGGAGGGTCTCCCAAGAGGATTGGGGAGGGTTATGAATCTTCGCCACGGCGCGGAAAAGGCGTTCCTGCTGGCGGCGTTGCGTCGGTTCGTGACCGGGGAGCAGGGGCCCCCTCTTTCCCTGGATGGGCTGAGGCGGTCGTGGCTGCAGCAGGTGATTGAGCGTGGGCGGATTGGGCACGTTCTTCACGAGGTCCTGCCCGCGGGCGCGGCGCCCGAGGCGTGGCGGCGGCGCTGGGGCGAGCGGCGTCAAGCGGTGTTTGTGCGCAACAGCCGCAGCTTGTCGGCCGCGGTCAAGGCGCTGGCCGTGCTAGAGGAAGCGGGCGCCGCGGCGGCGGTGTGCCGGGGCGCGGCCTTGTGCGCCACAGTGTACCCGGATTGGTCCCTGCGGCTGATGGACGATGTGGACGCGCTGGTCTCGCCCGGCGGCTGGGAGCGGGGCATGAAGGCCCTGGAACGGGCGTTTGGGCCGCCTTGCCGCCGGCTACGGTCGCAGAACGTGTGGGATATCGAAGGCGCGCATTTTGAGTTCCACTGGCGTTATCTGACGACGCGGCGGCTGCGGGGGCGGGTGGACACGGATTTTCTGCTGGAAGATCGGCGGCCGGCCGAGACGCCGTTTGGCAGGCTGGTGTGTCTGGAAACCACGCGCGAGCTGGCTGCGGTGGTGGTTCATCTTCTTGCGCATCACGGCTTGGGGCACTATGCGCAACTGATGGATATCGCGATGCTGGCGCAGCGGCCCGACGTGGACTGGGAGCTGCTGGCGAAGTGGTCGCGGGCGCGGGGGCTGGACCGGATGATCCTCTTCGCCGTGGGGTTTGCGGGCGAGGTGTTCCAGATTCCGCTTGAGGAGAAGCTGGCGGTGTTCGGCCCGCCGCTGTCGAGGTTTTGGCGGCGGAGCTACCAGGGGCACATGGCGTCGCTGTTCCGCGACCGGCGGCTGACGGATATGTACCAGGCCAAGGCGAGCGTGATGTTCATGTCGGGCCGGACGCTGGACCAGGTTCGGCAGGCCATGCGCCTGGTTTCATTCGAGGCGCTGGCCGAGGCGCTGCGGTGCGCCGGGTTGCTGGCGCCGACGCGGCCTGGGTCAGAGGAGGCGGACCAATAGGGGGCCTCAGAAGCGGGCGTTCTTAACGGCCCGTTGAAAAAGGCGCCGCGTCAGCGGGGACATGGCGCCTCAGCCCGCCAACGGCGGGATCGCAACGTGTCCCCAGAACAGACCTGCGAAGACGAGGATAGGACGTTTGTTTGGGTCAAGGGCCTCGATTGCTTTTGCGTCCGCGGGGGGTATGATACTGGCGAGCGGGTTCGACGGAATCGCGAACCCCTCTCTGTCCGGCGAATTCCGGACAGGGACAGACAGGGACGGGTGATGGAGAAACGCCTATGAGGAAATGTTCGAGTGGCTGGCTGCAACTGGCCGCGGCGTTCTTGCTGGTCGCGGCGGCGCGCGCGGATGTCAACACGGTCAATGTCGCGGAGCGTGACAGCGATGGGCGGACCGCGCTCCACAAGGTGGCGTTGTACGACTGGGGCTCGCTTAATGACGTGAAGGTTCTGATCGCGCGCGGGGCGGACGTGAACGCGACGGACAAGGACGGCGATACGCCGTTGCATCTGGCGGCGATGTTCGGGCAGACGGAGAAGGCCAAGTATCTTGTTGAAAAGGGCGGTTCGACGCAGGCGGTCAACAAGTATGGCGCCACGCCGCTGCACTACGCGGCTGAGCGCCGGCGGACAGACCCCGAGTTGCTTGCGTTGCTGGCCGGCCCGGCTGGCAAGGGCGTGATTGACCCGGTGGACAAGGAAGGCCGGACGCCGTTGTTTCGCGCGGTGGACGGCGACGCGGCGGACACGGTGAAATGGCTGCTCGAACACGGGGCGAGTCCTGACAAGGCCAAAGCGGACGGCGAACTGCCGCTGGAGCGGGCTTTGCTGCTGGGGTACAAAAAGATCTTCGCGCTGCTGTGCGAGAAGGGCGCCAACATCAACGCCACGACCAAAGATGGGTTGACCCTGCTGATGCGTTTCGCGCTGCGCGACAAAGCGGAAGAGGCGCAACTGCTGCTTGGCGCCAAAGCCGACCCCAACGCCAAAGGGGAGGGCGGCCGGACCGCGATGCACGTGGCCGCCAGCCGGCGCAACCAGAAGATGATGGAGTGGTTCCTCGCCGCCAACGGCAATATCAACATCGCCGATGACGAAGGCCGGACGCCGCTGGATTACGCGGAGGGGTCCAGCCCGGAGTGGATCGCATGGTTGAAGTCGAAGAGCGCGACGCCCGGCCAGGTGAAGCCCAAGGCCGAGGCGGCGCAGGGCGAGGATGAGGACGGCAACACGGCGCTGCATCTGGCGGTGGGTAAGGGCGACCTGGACGCGGTCAAGAGCCTGGCCAAGAACTCGCCGCAGCTCGTCAACCAGAAGAACAAGGACGGCTCCACGCCGTTGATGATGGCGGTCGCGGACGGCTGGGCCGAAGGCGCGGAAGCGCTGGCGGCGGCCGGGGCGGATTGCCAGGCCAGGGACGGGGAGGGGGGCAGCCTGGCCTTGCTGGCCGCGAGCACGGGCAACCTGGCGCTGCTGAAGTGGGTGGCGGGCAAAGGCGTGAGTTGCGTGGCGGCGGACTCCTACGGCCGCACGCCGTTGTACCAGGCCGCGGGCCGCAACCTGGAGTGCGTGCAATGGCTTGTGGGCCAGGGCGCGGACATCAACGCCAGGACCAAGGGCGGCGAGACGCCGCTGACCTACGCCATCAGCATGGACAAGCTGGACGTGGCCAAGTACCTGATCGACAAAGGCGCGGACCTGCGCGGAGTGGACAGCGGCGGCGCCACGCTGCTGCACCGCGCCGCGCGGAAGAGGAGTCCCGAGTTCGCCAAGTTGCTCCTGTCGAAAGGCGCGGACATCAACGCCAAAGACAAACGCGGCGTTACGCCGCTGCACCGCGCCGCGGACACCAAGAGCGCGATCGCGACGCTGGAGTTGCTGCTGGCCAAAGGCGCCGACCGCGCCGCCAAGGACAAGGACGGCAAGACGCCGCTCGACTACGCTACCAAGGCGAAGAACCAAGCGGCCATCGACCTGTTGAAATGAGCCGCGCGGCGGCGCGGGCTCTTCTCCTGCCCTTTCCCCGGGGAAAGAGCGGACAACGGCTTGCGGAGCGGGCGCGGTGTGGGAGAGGCCCCTTTGCTAGTGTGGTGTTTCGGAAATGCCTTGCATTTCCGAAACACCACAAGGCGGGCTAACTCGATACTTTAGACGCGTCAAGCGCCGGGTTTGTGTCATGTAGTGTCTCAGAGATAGCAAAGCTATTTCTGAAACACTACACTAGGCGGCGTCCGAAGGCGGGAGTGGCGCGGCGCCGCGAGAACGCGTCGCGGGGCGCCCCGCCCTTGCCCCGCCGTTGACGCGGGCGGCGGGGTATGTCAAGATGCGCCGCAGGCCGCGGTTGAGCGGCCGGGGCGCAACCGGCCCACGGCCCCCCAAGCCGCAAGGGGTTGGCGGGGCGCGTGTCGCGCCGCTTGCGGGCGCGTTGATGGACACTGGAGAACCCGACTATGGCGCAAACCGCCGATAATACCAAGATCATGGCCGTGTTTTGCGATTTCGAGAACATCGCGCTGGGCGTGCGCGACGCGAACTACGCGAAGTTCGACATCGGCAAGGTGCTGGAACGGTTGCTGCTCAAAGGCAACATCGTGGTGAAAAAGGCGTATTGCGACTGGGAGCGGTACGCGGGGTTCAAGGCGGCGATGCACGAGGCGGCGTTTGAGCTGATCGAGATCCCGCACGTGCGGCAGTCGGGCAAGAACTCGGCCGACATCCGCATGGTGGTGGACGCGCTGGACCTGTGCTACACCAAGGAGCACGTGGATACGTTCGTGATCGTCAGCGGTGATTCGGACTTTTCGCCGCTGGTGAGCAAGCTGCGCGAGAATAACAAGATGGTGATTGGTTGCGGGGTGAAGAACTCGTCATCGGACCTGCTGATCGCGGGGTGCGACGAGTTCATCTACTACGACGACATCGTGAAGCGCGACCTGCCGCGCCAGCGCGCGCGCGAGGCGCGCAACGCGTCGCGGGGCGGCCAGGCGCAGAAGTCCAAGGTGGCGGCCTCGCCGCAGGACAAGAAGAACGAGGCGTGGGATCTGCTGGTGGAAACGTATGAGGCGTTGCGGGAAGAGCGGGGCGAGGAGGAGAAGATCTGGGGTTCGATGATTAAGCAGACCCTCAAGCGGCGCAAGCCGGGGTTCAGCGAGTCGTACTACGGGTTCCGCTCGTTCGGCGAGATGCTGGAGGAGGCGGGGGCTAAAGGCATCTTGAAGCTGGAGCGCGATGAGAAGTCGGGGGGCTTTTTGGTCAAGGGCGCGCCAGGGACGTGACGGCGCCGCCCAAGGCTCCCGGGACGTTCGACAGGCAGACGCCATGCGTTGCGTCTGCTCTGGACAGAATCGGAGGAGCAATCAGCCATGACGCGCCCCCTGGGCTCCATTCCCCCTTTGCCGCCTTTCCCGCTCGAACATGAAGTCGGGCGCCTGCTTGGCCAGCCGGACGCCGTCCCACCCATTACGGCGTCTCCGCCCCGGTCGGCGAGTGGTTCCGTCTAGTGCACGGCCTCAACGGCGGCCTCGCCTGCCAGCTCCCGTTCTTCACCGAACACGGAGTGTCCGCTGTCATGGAAGAGGTTGACTTCTGAATCGCGCGCGGGGGGGCCAGAGAACCGTTCAGCGCTTGCGCGGGCGCCGGCGCGAGGCGGCGCGCCGGAAGGATCACTTGTCGTCCAGGTACAGGATGCGCGAGCAGTGGCGGCAGGTCTGCATCTCCTCGCCGCGCATCAGCAAGTTGACGACGTTCGGCGGCAGGGTCATCTGACACCCCGCGCACGTGAAGTTGCGCGCCGGCGCAAGCGCCTTGCCGTCCGGCTTGTTGCGGTGGATCCGCTCGTAGACGGCCAGCCGCGCCGCGTCCACCTTGGCCGCCGCTTCCTTGCGGCGCTGCTTCAGTTCGGCGTGGTGGGCTTCCAGCGAGGCCAGCCGCTCCTGAATCTCCGCGCGCCGCGCCTTCACCTCAGCCTCGCGCGCGCCCGCGCTGTCGTTCAGCTCCTTCAGCTTGCTGTCCCCGCCCTCGATCTGCTCCAGCATCTTGAGAATTTCGTCCTCGATGGCGCTGGCGCGTTCGCGCGTCGTGCCGATCTGATGCTTCAGAGCCGTGAACTCCTTGTTGCTCTTGGCTTGGTTGAGCTGGGTTTGGAGCTTTTGAATCTCCGCCTCCACGCCGGCCAGCTCGCCCTCTTTGGCTTTCAGCGCCACCTTCAGGGCCTTGGAGTTTTCCGACTGGCTCTTGACCGACTCCTGCAGCCGCTGGTGGTCGCGGTCGCTCGCCTCCAGCCGGGCGCGCAACTTGGCGATCTGGTCTTCACACGCGTGGATTCCGTCGTCAATGTCCTGCAGGCTCTTGAGGTTGAGAATCGCTTCCTTCATCTGGACGGTCAGACCTCCGAGTGTTGTGACAGGCCCTCGGTCCCCCCGATCCGGGCCGCGGCGCCGGCCGATTCCGGGCGCCAAAGAAAAAGGCCCGCGCCGCGCAAGGCGGAGCGGGCCAGAGAACCCGTGCGCCCGGCGTCGCCGGGCTGCAAGCGGCCGCAACAACGCTGGCCGCGCGAGCGGATGGCGGACGCAAGGCAAAGGCGGCTAATCAAGCATCATCCCTTTCACACCCCGCGTCCGGCTAGCGCGTCTCGATGCCTTCCAGGAAGCCTTCCAGCTTGCGAGCCCGCACGGGGTGCTGCAATTTGCGGATCGCCTTGGCTTCGATCTGCCGGACGCGTTCGCGTGTCACGTTAAAGATGCGTCCCACTTCTTCAAGCGTATAAGTATACCCGTCTCCGATGCCGTAGCGCAACTTGATGATCTCGCGCTCGCGATGCGTCAGCGTCTTGAGCACGGCGTCGATCTTGTTCTTCAACATCTCCTGGCTGGCCGCGTGGATGGGCGATTCGGCCGTCGCGTCCTCGATGAAGTCGCCGAAGAAGCTGTCTTCGCTGTCGCCCACGGGCCGGTCCAGCGAAATGGGGTGCCGCGCGATCTTCATCACCCGCCGCGTCTCCGCCACGCTCAGCCGCGCCTCGTGCGCGATCTCCTCGATGGTCGGCTCGCGCCCCATCTCCTGCACCAGCCGCTTGGCGATGTTGCGCAGCTTGCTCATCGTCTCGATCATGTGCACCGGAATGCGGATCGTGCGCGCCTGGTCCGCGATCGACCGCGTAATGGCCTGCCGGATCCACCACGTGGCGTACGTGCTGAACTTGTAGCCGCGCTTGTACTCGTACTTGTCCACCGCGCGCATCAGGCCCGTGTTGCCTTCCTGAATCAGGTCCAGGAACGGCAGGCCGCGGTTGCGGTACTTCTTGGCGATGGACACCACCAGCCGCAGGTTCCCCGCGGACAAGCGGCGCTTGGCCTCTTCATACGCGGCAAAGCGGGTCTGGATGTCCTCGACGCGGCGGCGCAGGAACTCCGGCTCCTCCACCACGCGTTCGCAGTGCGCGCGGATTTCTTCGTCCAGCTCGTCGCCTTTTTCCCCGGCCTTGCGCCGGCGCTGGCGGCTCTGGTCCGCCATCAGGCGCATCACCTGCTCGCTTGTCTCGCGCAGGCCGTCCATGATCGGCTGCACCTTGCGCGTGCGGATGCTGGCCTCTTCCAGCAGCGCCACGCATTTGCGCCGCCGCGCGCGGATGCGCCGCCACAGTTCCAGCCGCTCGCCGTCTTTTTCGTCCATGCGCACCAGCGCGGCGAAGTCCTTGCGGTTGCGCTCCAGCGTGCGGCGGATGGTCTTCAGGTTCTCCGTGATGCGCCGCGTGATCTCCTCGCGCGGCCGGTCGTCGTCGCTGTCGAGGTGCAGCGTCCGGTCAAACGGCAGGTCGCCGTCGTTCACGCCGTCCAGGATGCTCAGGCACTGCTCGATGGCCCACTCGTTCTCGAACATTTTTCGGCGGAACCGCTTGCGCGTGATCTCGATCATCTTGGCCAGGCGGATTTCCTCGGCGCGCGTCAGCAGCGGAATCTCGCCCATCTGCGTGAGGTACATGCGCACCGGGTCGTCCATGCGCACGGCCGAATCCTCGGGCCATTCCGTGGGCACGCCTTCGGCCAGGACGGATTCCTCCTCCTCCTCGTCCCCGGACTTCTCCGCCTGCACGTCCATCTCCGCTTCGTCCACCAGGTCAATGCCCATCTCGTCGAAGACCATGAGCACCTGGTCGATCGTCTCGGCCGACACGGCGTCATCGGGCAGGCAGTCGTTCAATTCTTCATAGGTCAGGAAACCGCGGTCCTTGCCGCGCTTGACCAAGCTGTCAATGCACGCGTCCAGCTTGCTCGATTTAGCGGTGTCGGCCGCCGGGTGTTCCTCGCTGTCCGCCGCCTGCGGCTCCACCGTTTCCTCCGCCGGTTCCTTGGGTTCGGGCTCGGGGGCGGCTTTTTTGTTGCGGGCAGTCTTGCTCATCGTGTTGCCTTACAAAGGGCCCTGACGTCTTCGCGCTCTCAAAAGCTTTCGTCTCTTTTCGCCGGCGGCGCCGCCGCGGGCGCGTCGCGGCGGGGCGCGGCTTCGGCCGGCCGGACCAGCGTCAGATGGGACGCGCCTTGGTGCGCCAGCCGCTTGCGCTCCAGATACCGCCGCAGCGTCTCGTCGTCCACTTCGGCCGGCGACGGCGCCTTGCGGATGTCCTCTTGCAGCGCGGCCGTCTCCTCCTGGGCCGCGCGCCGGCGCAGCGTGGCCACGAGCTGGGCGGCCCACTCCATGGCGCCGTCGGGCTCGATCTCCGTCTCCATGATCCGGCCCGCCAGTTCCCGCGCCGGCTCGCTGCGGACCGTCTCCAGCAGCGCCGCGCTGGTGATCTCGCGTCCTTGCTCATGCACGGTCAGAAGCGCCTCGATGACCTCGCGCGCTTCCGCGCCGCGGATCATGTCCAAGTCCAGCTGGCGATGGACCATCTCCATCACCTCCGGCCTGTTCAGCATCACCTGCGCCAGCTCCGCCTCCGGGTCGCGCTTGTAGGCCGGCGCCGGCTCTTCGGCGCTGGCCGCCCGCCGCTGCCGCGACATCCGCGCCTCGAACCGCTCGCGCACCGCCGCCCGCGGCAGGTCCAGCAACTGCGCCACGCGGTCCAGCGCAAACGACCGCGTCACCGGGTTGGGCATGTGCGCCACCAGCTCCAGCGCCTCGTCCACCGCCCGGGCGCCGGCCAGGCCCGCGCCCTCGGCCGCGGCCGCGTCCACGGTGCGGATGCGGAACGCAACGTCGTCCACCGCCGCCTCCAGACACTTCGCGAACGCCTCTTTGCCGCGCTGCTGCAAGCAGTCGCACGGGTCCAGGCCGTCGGGCAGCGTCACCACCCGGCAGGGCAGCTCCTCCTGCGCGAACGACTCCAGGCTGCGATGGGCCGAGCGGATGCCCGCCGCGTCGCCGTCGAACACCAGCAGCGTCTCGTCCACAAACCGCTTCAAATAGCGCACGTGGTCCGGCGTCAGCGCCGTGCCCAGCACCGCCACCGCGTTCGTGAAGCCGTACTCGTGCGCCACAATGGCGTCCATGTATCCTTCCACCACCACCGCCCGCCGCGTCTCGCGCATGGCCAGCTTGGCGCGTTCGGCCAGGTACAACAGCTTCCCCTTCTGATATACGCGCGTTTCCGGGCTGTTGAGGTATTTCGGTTCACCCTCGCCGATCACCCGCCCCCCAAAACCCACCACCCGCGCCTGCGGGTCTTGAATGGGGAACATGACCCGGCCGCGGAACCGGTCGTAGACGCCGCCGCCTTCTTTCTCAATCACCAGGCCCGCTTCCAGCAGGAGAGCATCCCGGAAACCCGACCGCCTCGCCTCCTTCAGCAGCGTGTCCCAGCCTTCAGGCGCATAGCCCAGCTTCAACCGGTCAATCGTCTCGCGGTTAATCTGACGGCCTGTCAGGTAGTCCAGCCCGGCCTTGCCTGCCGACGAAGCCACGAGGCACTTGTGATAAAACTCAGTGGCCCAGTTATTTACGGCAAATATAGACGACTTATCCTTGTCCGCTTCCGGCAAAGGCTGGCTGCGTTCCAGCGTAATCCCGGACCGTTGCGCCAAGATGCGCAACGCCTCCGGGAAGGTCACGCCTTCATACTTCATAACAAAACTAAAAACATCTCCCCCTTCTCCGCAGCCAAAGCACTTGAAAATCTGCTTCTCCGCGGAGACCTGGAAAGATGGAGACTTCTCCTTGTGAAAAGGGCATCTCGCCCAAAAACTGCGACCCTTGCGCACAAGGGGGAAGTATTCCTGAACGACAGCAACAATGTCGTTAGCGGTTCGAACTTCCTGAACCTGGCTGTCCCACTGGATTCTGCTCAACCGACCGAGCTGCCTCTATGCTGTAACTGGCTGTATGGACACAACATACCCCATTGTAGCTTACATTGGTCAAGTATATCACCGGTTTTGGGTTCTGTCAAATGACCGCGGCCATCTAGCCACGCCCGATCCGTCCGGCCTGTCCGGCAGGTTCGACACGTCAGACGCCTCCCCCAATGGACGCCTGCCCCCCTGCGTGGTATTCTGTTGGCCTCTCGGCTGTGGGCGGGCGGTGTTCTGGAGGGTCTTTGTATGATGCGCGGATTCCGCAGGGTGGCGCCGATCGGATGTGTGGCCATCTGCCTGGGGTTGGTTTTTGTTGCGGTCGTCCAGGCCGAACCTCCCCCCACCCCGGACAAGGTCGCGGCCACGATCAAGGCCCGCTTCCCCGGCGCTTTCATTGATGAAGTCGAGATGGAGGAAGAGGAGGGCGCCCTGGTCTATGTGGCGCGCCTTGAAGTGGACGGCGCCGACGTCGAAGCCCGCATGGCCGCCGATGGCGTGCTCATCTGGGTCTCGCGCCAGGTTTCCGCCGCCGATCTGCCCAAAGAGGCGGCCCAATCCATCGCCGCCGCCGCCCCAGGCGCCCGCGTGCGCGAAATCCGCCGCCACGACCTCCACGCCGTCCGCCGTCTCAACCGCTATCTGCCTCTCGAAAAACCGTTCCCCATGTACACCGCCGAACTCGCCCGTGGCCGCGAGCGCGCCGAGATCGAGCTCGCCGCCGACGGCAAGGTCTTGGCCCAGCCCCGCTGGCGCCCGCGCCGCGAATACGGCCAGCCCTTCACGTTGCCCGACCCAGCCGCCAAGGCCCTGGCCAGCAAGCTCCCCAACGCCCGCGTGCTCAAGGCCCGGCCCGCCTTTGAGCTCGACGGCGAAGAAACCCCCCTCTTCTACCGCGTCCACCTCATGACCGGCGACGGCCGCGTCGAGTTCGCCGCCGTCACCCCCGAAGGCCTCGTGATCCAGACCTCCCGCACCCTCGACGTCCTCAGCGTCGCCAAGCCCGTTGCCGGCGCCATCCACAAAGCCGCCGAAGGCAACGCCGTCATCAGCGTCCTGCGCGTCGAACACGGCGCCCTGGCCGCCTATGGACAGTTCCTCCCCTTGTCCAAGCCTTTCGTCGTCATCCAGGCGTCTTTCCGAAGAGGCGAAGAAACCTTCTCCATCTACACCACCGAAGACGGCGAAGTCCTCCAGAGCGCCCGGCCCCAGCCGCCCCAGGAGCACGAAGGCGGCGACGAAGAGGATTGAATCCGTCCATCCCGTCCACCCAGTCCATACAGAACACCCCCGAGGGAGAAACGCATGTCAATGAGCAAGGTCAGACTCGGCGTCATCGGCGTCGGCGGCATGGGCGGCAGCCACGCGCGCAAAGTGCTGGAAGGCGCCATCAAGCGCATGGAGCTGGCTGCCGTGTGCGACTCCAACGCCGGCCAGCTCAAGGCCTATGAAGCCCACCCCGCGGTCAAACGCTTCACCGACGCCAAGGAGATGTACCGCTCCGGCGCCGTGGACGCCGTGCTCATCGCCACGCCCCACTACTCCCACACCACCCTTGGCGCCGCCGCCCTCTCCGCCGGACTCCACACCCTGGTCGAAAAGCCCATCTCCGTCCACAAAGCCGACTGCGAACGCCTTATCGCCGCCCACAAAAACCCCAAGCTCGTCTTCGCCGCCATGTTCAACCAGCGCACCGACCCCCGCTACAGAAAGCTCAAGAGCCTCATCGAAGCCGGCGAACTGGGCAAGATCACCCGCGTCAACTGGATCATCACCACCTGGTTCCGTTCCGACGCCTACTACGCCAGCGGCGGATGGCGCGCCACCTGGAAAGGCGAGGGCGGAGGCGTGCTGCTCAACCAGTGCCCTCACCAGCTCGACCTCATGCAGTGGCTTTTCGGCATGCCCCAGCGCGTGCGCGCCTTCTGCCACATCGGCAAGTTCCACAACATCGAGGTCGAAGACGAGGTGACCGCCTATCTCGAATACGCCACCGGCGCCACGGGGGTCTTCATCACCAGCACGGGCGAAGCCCCCGGCACGAATCGCCTCGAAGTGACCGGCGACCGCGGCAGGATCATCCTCGAGCCCGGCGCGCCTCTGCGCTTCACCCGCAACGAAGTCCCCACCGCCGAGTTCTGCCGCACAACCCAGTCGCGCTTTGGCGTGCCGCCCGTGTGGAACGTCGAGATTCCCGTCGAAGGCGCCGGCGGCCAGCACGCCGAAATCCTCCAGAACTTCGCCGACGCCATCCTCGACGGCGCGCCTCTCCTGGCCCCGGCCTCCGAAGGCATCCGCTCCGTCGAACTGGGCAACGCCATGCTGCTCTCGTCCATGGAAGGCAAGACCGTGGACCTGCCCATGAACAGCGCCAAGTTCGAGCGCCTCATGAAGAAGCTCATCCGCGAGTCGCGCTTCCAGAAATAGCGTCCGGCGCGCCGCACGCGCCGGACAAGCCGGACACGTCAGACGGAGCGCGGCCCCCGCGCCACCACCCGGCTCGTCAGCCGGCGCGCCGGGTGGTAGCTCTCCTTCACCCGCGCCAGGCCGGCCAGCCCGCTGTCGCTCATGGCGTTGATCCACGGCGCCGGCGCCGCTTCCGCGCACATCTGTTGATACAGCCACGCCGCCGCGCCCTTGTGCTCGCGGCTCGCGAACTCGATCATCACCGCGAACTGGTCCGCGCCGGGCACGTCGAACCCCGCCGCGCACGCCACGATCCGCCCCTGCGCCTCCACCACGCGCGCCTTCAGCCCCAGCTCCCCCGCCTCGCGCAGCGCCCGCGCCACCATGGACCCGCTCGCCTGCAACTGCGCCAGGAACAGATCGTCCTCGCGGTTCGCCGCCGCCCGCTCCGCCGACCACCGCCGACAAAGCTCCATGCACGCCGGCAAGTCCTCCGCCGCGAACGGCCGGTATGTGGGCGCGAACGTCTTCTCAAAAAAGTTCCGCGCCGACCGCTTGCCCTTGTATTCGTGGCCCGAGAGATCGGCCAGCGCCTGCCGCTCGTACACGAACTCCTCAAACGTCCGCGTCACGGTCCAGCCCCCCTTTTCCATCTGGGCCCACGCCGCGTCGTCTACCTCTTGAACGCGCGGCGCGATGTGGCTGGGGTTCATCGCGCGCAGAACCTCTTGTCCCCGCGCCAGCGCCGGGGCGAGCGGCCCGCGGCCCAGCGGCGGCGTCAGCAAGAACGCCGGACCGTCCCCTCCGCCAAAGAGCAAAACCCGCTCGCCCTCCACGGCGTAGAACAGCTCCATGCAGTCCGTCCACGGCCGGATCGCCGCCAGCGCCTGCCCGGCCAGCTTCACCGGCCCCGCCATCTCGGTCAGCCGCTTGCATGCCGCCAGCGTCAGGTGGCGCAGCCCCAGGTCGGTCCGGCAAACCCGCCGCGTCAGGTTCGGCAGGGGGGTGATGCGTTCCATCCACGGCTTGTGCTGCCCGATGGCCGACCGCCGCAGAGCCATCTCCTCCAGCAGCTCGTTGTCCAACAGCCGCGCCGCGGCGTCCACGTAAGCGTTCATCTCCGCCGTGCCCGACATCCGCTCCACCGCCGGACACGCCGGGTCCGCCGCCACCATGACGTTCGCGCCGGCGTCGTCGAACATCAGCGTCAGCGGGTACAGCTTGCAGTCGAACGGCCGCAGCGGGTAAAAGCGGCACCCGTTCGTCGAACGGTCGAACGCGAAACACAGCGACCCCTTGCCGTCCACGGCCAGCAACGCCGGCTCGCCCAGCCTTGGCGCCGCGCCCGAAAACGCCGCCTGCGGCATCCCCGCCGCCAGAATCGCGTCGCGCTCGCCCGCCGAAAAACCCGGAGGCATATCCTCCGCCGGGCTCGAAAACCGGCAGCACACGTCACACCTCAAGCAGTCCAGCCCCGGCAACTGGGGCAGATGGGGGGCGTTCGGCTGATTCATGGGCTTCCTTGATTCACCACTGAAACGGTTGTTGCTTGTCGAAATCCGGCAGGCCGGTCCGCTGGGAGCGGAACTCCTGAATGAACCCGCTCTCCGGCCCGGCGCGGTCAAAGGCGTCCAGCGCCGCCTCGTATTCGCCGGCCGTCAGCGGCCGGTTGATCGTGGGGTCGGCCCCGGCCAGATGGCAGGGCGAATACTGCGACATCAAGCTCACCGTCACGCTCGGCGACAGCTCGTCCGCGATAAACCGCAGCACGCTCTCCGTGCCCGCCAGATTGTTGGGCAGCACCAGATGCCGCACGATCAGCCCCTTTTCCGCGTGGCCCTTGCGCGTCAAGCGCAACAACCCCACCTGGCGGAACATCTCGCGCAGCGCCGCCTGGTTCGCCTCCACGTAGCCCGGCGCCTTGGAAAGACGCAGCGCCGGCCCGTCGTCCCCGTACTTCGCGTCCGGCAGGTAAATGTCCACCACCCCCTCGAACAGCCGCAGCGTCTCCACCGCGTCATAGCCGCCCGAGTTGTACACCACGGGCAGGCGCAGCCCATCGGCCGCGGCCAGCCCCAGCGCCTCCAAAACCTGCGCCGCCACATGCGTCGGCGACACCAGGTCCAGGTTGTGACACCCCTGGCTCTGCAGCTCCAGGAACACCCGCGCCAGCTCGCGGCTGGTCATCTCGCGGCCCGAGTCCTCCTGCGAAATCTGGTGGTTCTGGCAGAAGACGCACGCCATGTTGCACCCGCTGAAGAACACCGTGCCCGCCCCGCCTTCCCCGCGCAGCGGCGGCTCCTCGCCGAAGTGCGGCCCCGCGTGGCTCACGCGCGCCAGAGTCCCCGTGCGGCAGAAGCCCAGCCCGCCCGCCGCGCGGTCCACCCCGCACTTGCGCGGGCACAAACGGCAGGGCGACGCCAGACGCCGCGCTTCCTCCGCGCGCCGCGCCAGCTCGCCCGACCGGGCCAGCCGGGCATAGGCGGGCTCGAACGTGGTCATCGCTCAGTCGAACCCCCACTGGCGCTTCCAGGCGGCCCAGTCCGTCTGCGTCCGCGTCAGGGCCAGGCTCGCCATCATCTCCTTGCCCGCGCCCCGCAGGCGCTTGGCGTACTTGGGCAGCGTGCGGCGCAGCGTGTGGTAATCGTTGCGCCACGACACCAGCTCCGCGGAAAGGCGGCAATGATCGCGAATGACCGCCAGGACTTCCTCCACCGAAGGCGGGGGCGGAGGGGGCAGGCCCTCGGCCAGCGCCGCCGCGTCGCGGAAGATCCACGGGTTCCCGATGGCCCCGCGCGCAAACGTCACGGCCGCGCACCCGGTCTCCCGCATCATGCGCACCCCGTCATGGGCCGTGGCCAGGTCCCCGCTGCCGATCACCGGCGCCGGGCAAGCCTCCACCACGGCGGCCAGCTCCAGCCAGTTCGCCCGGCCCCGGTAGAGCTGCGTCACATACCGCGCATGCACCACCACCGCCTGCGCGCCCGCCTCGATCATCCGCGGCGCCAGCTCCGCCGCCACAAACCCCTCCTCCGGCGACCACCCGCTGCGCATCTTCACCAGCGTCGGCCGCGGCGTCGCCGCCGCCACCGCGCGCGCAATTGCCACCGCCCGCTCCGGGTCGCGCATCAGCGCGCCGCCCCGCTTGCGCCGGATGATCTTCGGCGCGGGGCAGGCCATGTTGATCTCGATCAAGTCGAACCCCATCTCGTCAAACACCCGCGCCGCCTTGGCTGCGTCGTCCGGCTCCAGCGGCGCCATCTGCGCCGCGATGGGCCGCTCCTCAGCCTGGAAACCCGTCAGGTCGCGGTACTGCCGCCGCGCCTTGAGCAGATGCGGCGCCGCCAGCATCTCCGTGTACACCAGCGACGCCCCCAGCCGCCGCGCCATGATCCGCGCCGGGCTGTTCGTGTAATTCGCCATCGGCGCCAGCCAGAACGGTCCCCCTACCTCCACGCCGCCGAGGCGCAGCGGCCGCGGCGCCGCGCTCAACGCGCAGCCCGCGCCTTCCAGCGCCGAAACGCCGGTTTCCACCGGAATGCGATCAGGATTGACCATGCCGTGCTCGATGAGCGTGTCATCTGAAGAAAGCCCGAAACCCTATTATACCCGATTCCTCCCCACCTCACACCCCTGCGACAGCCCGGAAGCCATTTTCGCTGGGGTCCGTTCGTAGAGCCCGATCGCGCTGTTCGCGAATTGCGGCCGGCGCCGGCGTCGCCATAGGGACAGGGGTCGAGGGAATGGGAAACAGGCTTCAGCGACGATACCCGCGGCAATGCCAATGCTTCGCCGAAGTCCCCGCGCCCGCATCCCCACCCCCGAAATCCGCGAATGGCGCCGCACGATCGAGTTCCGCCATACCCTCGCCGCCGAAAGGGTCCGCGCCAAGAACCGCATCCGTTGCCTCCTGCGCGCCGACGGCGTCCCTCCGCCCAAGGGCCTCTGGTCCAAGCAGGGTCTCGCCTGGCTCGCCGCGCAAACAATCGGCTCGGACATGGACCGCCTCCAGCGCCACCGGTTCCTGCGCGACATCCAGACCGCCAACGAGAAGACCGCCGCCGTAAAAAAGCTCCTCGACGCCCACGCCCGCCTTCATCACGGCGTCCAACGGATCCAGACCGTCCCCGGCATCGACCCACGCCGCGGAAGTTGGAACACGCCGTTTCAGGAATACCCCGCTCCCTGGACTTGAAAGACTTGCTCATGGGTGCACCCCAACAGTGGAGCGCTGCAAATCGCCAGAGCCTGTTTTAAACAAGAGCGCGCCATTTCTGGTGCGGTCCAGTAGATGGGGTGGGAGGAAAACCGAAGCAGGATACGGAGTGGGCAGTTTTTTTCGGGATTTTTGTTGACAATGGGCGGGGGGGATGCTAACATTTCCTCAACTCTGCTTGGTTTGTGGGGTCCGTGGCAGAGCAGTCTGGGGACTGCGTGGGGCTGGGCAATCCTGGAGTGGTTGCGCTCCTCGCGTGCGGACGGGCCAATCCGATCCTTCGGCGGCGCTAACAGGCGCCGGGGATAGAACTACTCTCCTGTGAGGATATGACGCTGTTGGCGGGCTTGCGGTGGGTTCGCAGGCGCCGCTGGGCTGCAGTGGGGGATTAGGCGATAAATACTGCTTTTTTGGTGCCGCCTCCGGCAGGCCTGCGGAGCCGCCAGCGGAGGGGGATGGTTTCATTGGGGTTCCGCGTTGCCAGGTAGGGAGGATAGCAGATGGTTGTCAGGGAATGCCGGATGAGGCTTCGGTTCTTGTTGCGGGCGTTCACGCTGATTGAGCTGCTGGTGGTGGTGGCGATCATTGCGATCTTGGCGGCGATGCTGCTGCCCGTGCTCTCGTCCGCGCGGGAGAAGGCGCGACGGTCGAGCTGCATGACAAACGTCAACCAGATGGGCAAGGCGATGGAGAGTTACTGTGGGGAGTATCAGGGGTACTTTCCGTCCTATGCGAACTGGGGGGTGGACCCGCGGATGGACGCGGGGGCGAAGTACGCAAGCATGATTTCGATGGGGATGGTGAGCGACACGCAGAGCGTCCGGGCGGCGGGGAACGGGACGACCGCGGACCTGAGCCCGTGCTACTTCCGCACGATCGCGTTCGGGCTGAGCTATGAAACGCATGGCTCCCCCGCTGCCGTGCAGTTCGGTTTGGGGTACATGAACGCCGGGCCTGTGGGCTTGGGCACGTTGTCCGTGACGGGCCACCTTTCGGATATCAAGACCTTTGTGTGCCCGTCGGGTTCCACCATGTCAACGGACGTGAATAGCCCCTGTGATTCGACAGCTTCCTCGGAGTACGCAAGCGGGAGCGAGGCGATTAACAAGCTTCAGGGCACGACGGGGCTGCACTTGGTGGCGGGCGATTACACGCGCATGGCGTGGGGGAACGCGAAGACGTCTGACAGCCCTGCGCCGGTGGTGCGGGGGATGCAGGCGTGTTACGCGTACCGGAATGTGCCGGCGACGCAAAGCAATACGGACGCGAACCGGCCGAGTTTTTATGTTGACACCTATGCGAAGCCGATGCTGAAGATGTACCCGGGTTGCCCACAGTTCAAGAGCCAGAAACAGCTTGGCAACCGGGCGCTGGTGGCGGACGCGTTCTCGCGGGTGTTGGCGGACGGGGCGGACTTGAGGACAAAGGATGGGTATGGGAAGTACGCCCATCAGGACGGATATACGGTTCTGTACGGGGACGGCTCGTGCAGATGGTATGGGGACCCGCAGAGCCGCATTGCTTCGTTCCGGCGAGATCTGTGCCAAACGGGGGCTCAGTTTGCCTCTCTGGGAGAGACGGCGTTGACGTCTCCGATTGACTACGTAACGACGCCGAATCCGCTGGTACCGGTGAACATGGGGTTCGAGATCTGGCACCAGTTTGACGTTGCGAACAACGTGGACGGCGCGCAGTAGGCGTGTTTCTAGTTTGGGTGGACAATCGTGGCGGGCTTTTGCCCGCCGCGATTGTTGTTGTGCCAGGCCTGTTCCGCCTTTCGAGGCCGCGGCGCCTTGGGGAAACCGTCGCCGGATACGCTGAGTAGGTCCGGTGGTTTGAGAGGACGGGGCCGAGAGAACCTCTCCTGCTCGACTGTTGTTGGGAGCGTTGGGGGTGGGGTTGGCGTGTGTAGGATTATCCCTCTCGGCGTATGTGGGACTCCGCGACACGGCGTGAGGCGGAATTGAGGAGCCGGGTGGGCGGTTTCCATAACATAGCCTCATCATTGGGGTTGAGGGCGTGCTTTCCGCGCATGATGCCTGCGGGGGCGAGTGGCCCGGCGTTTGCATTTTGACGTTAGAGCTGGCCCGACCTGACGGATCTGGGCTGGCGTTGGACGGTTCCTTTTTCCCAGCATTAGGGCAAAATGGTCGCGAATTCCTCTTCACCCGCGATTAAGGCTTTACGAAGTTAGCCGTCATGTTGACATGTTGTTTCGGGGCTGTTATGATTCTAGGGTGTTTGCCGTTTCCAGCGTCTTGTGTCGCAGGGCAGTTTGGGGGCTGCGCGGCGGAGCGAGACCGGTTTGCGCTGGGTTACGCCCGCTGGAACCGAGGCGGGTGCCGGTTGTGACTGGCAACGCCTGCAAGGAGTTGGCTAAGGCCAAGGAGGCGAAGAGGATGCGGGCCGCACACGGTT
>CAYYEE010000029.1:0-18529 GCA_964470775.1 uncultured Planctomycetota bacterium
GATCGTGGTTGACCTGGGCAAGGTCTGCCCGATCAGCGGGATCATGATCAACTGCCCCGGCGGCGGCGTCGCGGGGGTGCAGTTCCCCAAGCGGATCACGTTCCGCGTGAGCGACGACAACGAGAGCTTCTACGAGGTGGCGGAGCTGACGCCCAAGGGCCTGAAGCAGGACGGCAAAAGCTGGTACACGCACAAGTTCCTGGCCGACGGCCTCAAGACGCGCGGGCGGTACGTGATGATCAGCCTGGACAAGGCGGGCACGACAGCTTTCGCGGACGAGGTGGAGGTGTACAAGGGCGACCTCGACCCGGCCAGCGTAACGTTCGCGGGCAAGGCGCTGAACCGCATGGAGATGGCCTTTGCGCAGTATGCGCTGACGCCCAGGACCTACACGCGGGGCGCGTCGCCCGAGACGCCGCACATCAAGTGGATGACGCCGCTGTCGGGCGGGCCGGTGAAGGCGATTGTCATGGCGTACAGCGACGATATGCGCGACGTGGTGGAGGTGGCGCAGCGTCTGGACCTGGACTACACGCCTGTGTCGCACTATTCCTTTTACCGGCCTGAGCCGCTTGGGCAACTGATGCAGGAGCAGATCGAGCGGGCCTTGCCCACGGCGCAGGTGATGATCGTGGGCGGGTTCCGCTGGGAGGCGATGCCCAAGGATCTCGTCGAGAAGATCAAGGCTCGCGTCAAGGAGGGGATGGGGCTGGTGTGCGTTTCGCTTTTGTCTGAGTGGCTGGACCCGGTCAAAGACATGGTGAAGGAGGGCGCGCTGTCAGGCGATCAGGGCATTCTGGACCCGGTTCCCGTGTCGCTGCTGCCCGGCTACGTCAAACGCAAGAGCTACTTCCAGCTCGCGGACTTCGGCAAGGGGCGGGTGGCGTTCTTCCAGCCGCAGCTTCTGGCGCGTTCGGCGCACTCGCTGACCATGGACTTCTCGCTGGCCGACATAGGCGAGAGCCCTGCCGGACCCATCGAGTACAGCTATGGGGTTCTGAACCGGCTGATCCTTTGGGCGGCGCGCCGGGACGTGCGGAAGATCAGCCAGTTCAGCGCAAGCCCTGAGGCGATTCGCGTCGAAGTGGCGCCGCGGGATCACGATGGCCGTTTGGAGGTGGTGGTCCGAGACACGTTTTTTGAGCCGATGCTCACGAAGCAGATTCCCGCGCCCGCGGCCGGCGGGAAGTTCGAGATCAGGCCGCCGGCGGGCGGCAATGGGACGCACGCGGTGGATGTGTGGCTGCGTGACGCGAAGGGCGCGGTCGTGGACCTGGCGTCCTCGTTCTACGAGACCCGCCATCCGGCGAAGATCGAGGCGATTGCGCTGTCGAAGCCGGTCTATGCGGCGGGCGAGCCGATCGAGGCTTCGGTGAAGGTGGGCGGCGCGGCGGCGGGGATGCGGGTCGAAGCGCGGTTGCTGGACACGCTGGACCGCGAGGTGGCGCCGGTCATGACGGCGGCCATCGGCGCGGACGGCAAGGCCGTGTTCAGGCTGCCGCTGCCCGCGCCGCTGACGCTGGCGGCCAGGTTGCATGTGTCGCTTTTGCGCGGCGACACGCTGATCGAGAAGCGTTTCGAGCGCGTGTGGATTGACCTGCCGACACGCGACGACTACACGTTCTGCGCGTGGTATGCGTGGACATCGCAGCCGCACGCGTACTATGGCATGAAGCTGCTGCGCCAGTTCGGGGTGGACACGCTGGTGACGTTGCCGGGCGTGGAACGGGCGCAGAATACGGCGTGGGGCAACGTGCGCCACGGCCCGGAGAACGTGTCGCGTGTCGTCCCGGCGAACAAGGACGACAGCCGCGTCCGGGTTCCGTGCCTGACGGATCCGGACTTCCGCGCCAAGGTCGGCGCAAAGGTGGCGGAGCTGGCCAAGGCCATGCGTCCTTACGGCGTGACGGAGTGGTCGCTGGGCGACGAGTCGACGCTGGGCCGCAGGGATTACTGCACGTCGCCTTCGTGCTTGGCCGCGTTCCGCGAGTATCTGAAGCAACAACACAAGACGCTGGCGGCGCTGAACGAGAGTTGGGGCAGCCGCTTTGCGAAGTGGGAGGACGTGACGCCGGCGAAGCTGACCGACGTGGAGAAGGGGGGCAAGATCGGCGCGTGGCTGGAACACCGGCGGTACATGGAGAGCGTGTTCGCGGATTATCACGACTGGCTGAGGAAGGTCATCGTGAAGGAGATTCCTGAGGCGCGCGTGGGGATCAGCGGCACGCCCAACGTGAACTCGTACAGCGGCCACGACTGGTGGAAGCTGATGCAGGGGCCGCTGACGCATCTTTCGGGCTATGGCGGAATGCAGCGCGAGTTGCAGCGGTCCTTTGTCAGGCCGGGCACGTTTGTCACCACGTTTCTGGGCTATGACTACAAAGACTCGGACGAGCAGCGCGGCCGCTATGCGCCGTGGGACTTGCTGTTCCACGGGAGCGGCGGCGTGAACTACTACACGCTGGAGTCGAACACGCTGAACTGCCCGCTGATCCGGCCCGATATGAGCCTGACGAACAAGGCGGGCTGGTTCTTTGAGGAGATCCGCGAGCTGAAGGCGGGATTCGGCAAGCTGTTCATGGAGGCGCGGCTTGAGCAGGACGGCATTGCCGTGCACTACTCGCCCGCGAGCATTCACGCGGCCACGGCGCTGGGGCTGTTCAGCCACCGCGAACGGCTGAAGAACTTCGGCGTGAACCTGAACAACGTGGGCAAGATTCTCCAGCAGATACACGCGCAATACGATTTTGTCCACGAGGAGCAGATGGCGCGCGGGGAGTTGCGGGGGCGCAAGGCGCTGATCCTGCCCTGGAGCAGCGCCATCAGCGAACGAGAGGCCGCGGCGATTAAGGAGTTCGTGGAGCAGGGGGGCACGGTGATCGCGGACTCCTTCTGCGGGGTGCGCGACGACCACGGCAGCCCGCGGGCCATGCTGGATGACCTCTTCGGCGTGAAGCAGCCGGCCGACGTTCCGCAACTGGAGGCGAAGGAACTGGTGATGGGATCCGGCGCGGCCGCGGCCGGCCTTGGCGCGCTTGCCGGGGTGAAGACGGTTCCTGTCGCTTGCGGCGCGGAGCGTCTGGCGCTGGCCGGGGGCGCGGCGCTGGCGGCCATCGGCAAGGCGCCGGCGGTTGTGGTCAACAAGGTGGGCAAAGGCCGCGCGATTCTCTTGAATTGCAGCTTCTCCAACTACGGCGACGTGGCGGAGGGGGGCGTGGCGGGAGAGGTGTTGGAGGAGACGGCGGCGGCGCTGTCGGTGACCGCGCCCATTCGCGCGTTCGTCCGCGGGCTGCTGGACGCGGCCGGCGCGACGGCGCCCATCGGGGTCGTCACGACCCCCAAGGAGATGAGCGCGGAGATCGAGCTGGCGCGATGGAAGTTGGGCGAGGCGCGGTTGCTGGGCGTTGTGAGGTCGGTTCAGGCCGGGCCCGTGGACCGGAAGGACACGCTGAGCTGCGCGCTGGTTCTGCCCAAGCCATTCGAGGTCTACGAGAGCCGCTCGGGCAAGTACCTGGGCAAGACGGCGAAGATCGAGGACCGGTTTGCGCGGGGCTTGGCGCGGGTGTACGCGCTGCTGCCGTACCGTGTGGAGAAGGTGACGCTGAGCGGCGGCGCGTCCGCGACGGCGGGACAGGCGGTGAAGGTGAACATCGGTCTGGCGACGTCGGGCGGCCCGGCCGGGACGCACGTGGCGCATTTGTCGGTGTCGGGGCCTGACGGCAAGGAGAGGCCGTGGTACGCGCAGAACGTGGTGGTGAAGGAGGGGCGCGCGGAAGCGGTCATTCCGCTGGCGTTCAATGATCCGGCTGGCGAGTGGAAGGTGGTTGTCCGCGACGTGGCGACCGGCGTTGAAGGCGCCATGTCCTTTCGAGCCGGAGCGCAATAATCTGACAGGCCGCGATTCCGGCATACAGGGAGGAGACCTTCATGTCGCACAATCAGTGGACGCGCCTGGCGGCGACCGCGGTGTCGGTCGAGGACTACGGCCGCGCGCCCGGGCCGATGACCAAGGACGTGGACCTGGGCGCGGTGAGGCGCTATTCGCGCCGGCGCGTGGAGCGGCTGGGCGAGTACTTCGTCCGGGCGTGGCGGGCGGGGGCGGACTTCGTGTGCGGCTACGAGGCTATCACCGGAGCGGCGCATTACGGCAGCCTGCCCGAGACGCGGGCCGCGTTTGACGCGCTGGTCGAGACCGTTCCAGGTCCAACCACGGAGCTCTTCGGCAAGCTGGCCCGCCGGCACGGGGGCTATTGCGCCATCTGCCTGGAAGAGAAGGACGGGGACCGCGTCTACAACACCGCTGTTCTGATAGACCGCAAGGGCCGGATCGCGGGCAAGTACCGCAAGGTGCATCTGCCGCCGCAGGAGCGCATGTATGCGACGCCGGGGAATGCGTTTCCGGTTTTCGAGACCGACTTCGGCCGCGTGGGGTTCTCCATCTGCTACGACATCATGTTCCCGGAGGCGTCGCGCGCGGTGGCGCTCAACGGCGCGGACCTGCTGGTTCACATGGGCAACACGACCTACACACGCAAGGAGGAGAGCCTGAGCGCGCGCGCGGCGGACAACATGCTGTGGCTGCTGGCGTGCAACATCACGGGCATGATCTCCATGATCGTGGACCTGGCGGGCACGGTCGTGGCCCGCGCCACGCCGCACACGGCGGACGTGGCCATGGCGGACGTGGACCTGCGTTGCGAACGCGAGATGCCCAGGGACAACCTGTTTTCGGGTGTGAAGAGTCTGCGGGGGAGGATGCTGCAGGAGCGCGTTCCGTCCGCCTATCGCGTAATCGCCTCCGCGCGTCCGCCGCTGCTGGAGCGTTACAAGAACGACAGGATCCCCAGGACGGCAGGCGAGCGCCGGCGTGTGGTTGAAGCGAACCTCGAGGCCATCCGGAAGCTCTATGGTTGAGGCGTGAAAAGGAGGCGGCGGGCGTGTTGAGAGAAAATTGGGCGCGAGTCGTCTCGTCGCTCTTCGTGGCGTGCGCCGCGGTCTGTCGCCTGTCTTGGGGGGCGACGGTCCATGTTTCGCCAAGCGGCAAGGACACGAACCCAGGGTCTGAGGCGCAGCCCGTGGCCACGCTGCACAAGGCCGTGGCCATGGTGGTCGACAAGCAGGAACCGTGCGAGATCATCCTCCACAAAGGGGTCTACCGTGGCGAGGTGAACGTGGGCCAGCAGAAGGACTGGGCGCAGGCGCGGCCCTCTCTGCTTATAACCGCGGCCAAGGCGCCGGACGGCGGCTTTGAGGATGTGGTCCTGGACGGCGGCCGCGACCTGGACGCGGCCGAGCCTGTGGCGGGCAAACCGGGCGTCTACCGGGTGGCGTGCAGCGTGTCGGGAAGCCGGCAGCCGCACATCTGGGAGGCGGCCGCGCGCATCCGGTATTCCTGCGCGGCGGATCTGGCGGCGGTGGAGCTGTTCCCGGCGAGCTTTTGGTGGGACGGGAACTACATGTATGTTCATACCTCGGACGGGCGTTCGCCCAAGGCTTTGGGCGCGGGCATGTCGGATCAGGCCCAGGCCATCTGCCTGTGGCGCCAGAATACGACCGTGCGTGGTCTGCGTTTCCGCAATTTTCTGTCATGGAACTATGGTGGCGGCGTGACGCTGCGCGCGCCGAACACGACGGTGGAGGACTGCTCGGCCTGGAATTGCATGAGGGCGTTCCAGGCGTCGTACATCACGGGCCATCTGCTGGAGAACATGCGGATTCTGCGCTGCCGCAGCGACGACTGCGTCATGGGCGCGTATGTGGAAGGCGCCAAGCGGGCGGTTGTTCAGGACTGCCGGTTCATCCTCAAGCGCGACCGGTTCATGATCCCAGCGGGACCCCAGCAGCAGGTTGGCGTCAAGTTCTACGCCTCCGCCACCGAAGGCGTCGTGCGCGGCAATCTGTGCGTGGGCTTTACGGACGGCATCTTTCTCAAGTGCGTGAACAGCGAGTTCATCGTGGAGAACAATACGGTTCTGGACGGCGTCACGCAGGGGGTGGGTTGCACGTCGTGGAACCCGAAGACGGTGTGCCGATACAACATCATCACGGGGTTCGCCTGGCCGATTTCCTGTCCGGGCGCGCTGACCGACGGCGCGGTGGTGGACTACAACTGCATCTGGGCCAGCCTGGAGAGCAACGCGCTGCAGAAGTGCCGCGATGACATGCTGCGGGTGAAGACCGGGACGCACAACATCTATGTGGCGCCGCGCTTCGCTTCGCCCGGGGCGGGAGACTACCGCTTGCTTCCGGACAGCCCGTGCCTGAAGATCGGGCCCAAGGGCGAGAACTGCGGCGCGCTGGGCGCGGTGGGGCCGGACTTCAGGGACACGGAGCCGCCCCGTGTGACTTTCACGCTGGGGCCGCCCGCGAAGCGCGCGGGCGGGTCGGGCGAGCTGTATTTCGAACGCGACCCGTGGCTGGGCGGGGGCCGGAACCTGGTGCGCGACCTGGACGGAGGGGGCTCGGAGCAGGACTGGGTGACGCCGGCGGCCAAGGTGGGGCTGCTGGTCGGCGCGGAGGACGACGCGGGCAGGCCGGCGCAGATGAAGATTCGCGTGGGCCAGGGACCGTGGGGCGCGGCGGAGCCCTACGCTTCATACAAGACCATCGCGCTTCCCGACGGGGCGCCGATGACCGCGGTGAGCGTCACGGTGGCCGACGACTCGGGCAACTGGAGCGCGGCCAAGACACTGTTCGTGCGGCGGCTCAGCTCGGGGCCGAAGCTCAAGACTGCGCCGGTGGTCTACGCCAACGATAATGGCGTTGTGGTGTCGTTTGAGACGGACGCGCCGTGTCTGGCCAAGATCGAGTACGGTGTGGACACGAAGTACGGCGCGGTCCACGAGCAGCCCAAGGACGTGCAGCGGTCCTGGATTTCGTCGGATGGCGGCGACTGGGTGGAGGTGCGCTCGCGGCCGCGCGTGACCAACTTCCTTGTGCTCCTCAAGCCCAGCGTCGCGCAGGGGAAGACCTATCACTACCGTTTGGTCTTGGTTGACGAGGCGGGCAACACGACCATGACGGACGACGCGGCGTTCACCGTGACCGGCCCGGCGAAGACGTACTACGTATCGCCCAAGGGCGAGGACGCGGACAGCGCCGGGACGCGGGAGAAGCCTTGGCGGACGATCCAGTTCGCCGTGGACCGCGCGCTGCCCGGCGACAAGATCGTGCTGGCGCCGGGGCTTTATCCCGGCGAGACGAAGCTGACGCATGGAGGCGTGGAAGGGGCGCCCATCCGCATCGAGGCGGAACAGCCGGGGACGGCCGTGCTGGACGGCCGCCATGAGGCCGCCGCGCCTCTGCGCATGGAGAAGGCGCCCAACGTCAGTGCGCATGGTCTGGAGATTCGCTGGTGGACCGTGGCGGGCGTGTATGTGGCCGATTCGCCCAACGTCACCGTTTCGCACTGCCGCCTCTGGAACGACCTCATGTCGAGCTGGACCAACATCGGGTCCGCGGTGTTCGTGCACCGGTCGCCAGGCTTTGCGGCCGATCACAATGTCATGTACCTCTTCGAACGCGGGATCATGCTGCTCCAGAGCCCGCGAGCCCGTATCACGCACAACACGATCCTGATGAACTTCTACGGCGCGCTGCAGGTGGTGATGGGCTCGGCCGAGGGCACGGTCTGCCGCAACAACTCCTTTGCCTACAGCGGGGGGACTTCGGTGTGCAGCTTTAACGGGAACACGGCGGCGCAGATGGCCGTGTTCGACAGCGACTACAATAACCTTGGCACGCAGATCGGGCAGGCGTACATTGATCTTTTCAAGACCCAGGGCCAGGGCGTTGGGCCGCTGCCGGAGTTCACGGTCAAGGACAAGGCGTTCCAGTATCACGGGACCAAGTACGTGGTTGACTCGGATGATAAGCGATACCTGAGCCTGCCGGCCTGGCAGAAGGCCAGCGGCAAGGAGATGCATTCCATCTTCGCTGACCCCGAGTACGTGGACGCGCGGCGGTTCGATTTTCGTCTGAAGCCGGGCAGCGCGAACATCGGCGCGGGGGAAGGCGGCGCCACGATCGGCGCGCTGGGTGTCAAGACGGACTAGCGTGCGCCTTAGGGCCCGCGACAGCCTGGCGCCGAGCCAGAGGGACGGGAGCAGGTTGTTCGGCTGCTCTTGGAGAGAGGAGGACCGCGGATGATCCGCACGACGACCGCCGTTGCGCTGGCGTTGTTGTTGAGAGTCCCTGGTTACGCCGGCTGGCAGCATGCGGACTGGGGCTACCGAGCTGAGTTGCAGGTCGCCGCGGCCGAGGCCAAGGAGAATCCGCTTGTTGAGTGGGAGGTTGACTTCGGCGCGCTCCTGAAGAGCGCCGGCGAGCAGGGCGCCTTTGACGCCAACTCGCCGCGCGTCACGATTGTGGCGGGCGGCGCGGAGAAGGAGGCGCCTTGCCGCTTCTTCCCGGACAAGGACGCGGCGGGCCGGGGTCGGCTGTGCTGGCTGCGGCTGGGCGCCATGCGCGCGGGCGCGGTGGACACGTGCTACGTGTATTTCGACGCCGGCGCCGCCAAGCCCGCCAAGGCCTATCCTGAGATGGAGATGGTCCAGCCGGTGATGAAGCCGAACCTGCTCACGAACGGCGACCTGTCCGCGCCAGATGAAAAGAACAACGCTCAGCCCAAGGCGTGGGCGTACCAGGCGCAGCAACCGGCCGGCAACGTGGCGTGGACTCAGGCGGGCGGCCGGTCGAGCGCCGCGTTCCTGACGCTGACCAACACCGCCGGCGGCGCCACGGGGGTTTCCGCGGCGCAGACCGTCCCGGTCGCCCCTGATACGCGCTACGCCCTGTCCGGGTGGATCAAGGTGCACAAGGACTCGCAAGGGGGTCACGCCGGCCTCACCGCCTGGTTCGCCAGCGCTGATGGCAAGGCAGTCTCTGGTCCGGACGGCGCCTACGGCAACTACAAGCTGCAGGTCGGGATGGCGGCCAAGGAGGAAACGGCTTGGCGGTACGCTTGCGGCGCGCGGCTCAACGTCTATGACCCCAAGACCAAGACCAACCGCGCCACCGAGGGCGACAAGACGCTGGCGGGAACAGGCAGGGCGGCGGTTGAGCTGGCCATGTACTATGGCAAAGCGACCGCTTCGTTCACCATCGTCGCGCTGCGCGAGTGTCCTGAGGGGCTCCCCATTGGCATCCGCGTGGCGGCGGTTGAGAAGCGGCCGTGAGAGAACCCGCGGCGGGCGGACCACGGAGCGCGGACAACAACAGGAACCACTAATCTTCACTCATCTACGCTGATTATGAACAGCGAGCGGCGGCGATGAAAGCTGCGCGCAGGCAAGTTGCTGATCGGGCCCTGGCGCGGCCAGCCTGATGAGTCCATGCCATCGGGCGAGTCGCTGGTCCGCGGCCTGGCCATGGGCGTGAGCGAACGCGCGCTGAGCGAAGTCCTTGTGACAGGGGGTGGCCGTGAATCATCGCGAGTGGGTGTCGCGCGCCGTGGCGCATGAGGAAACCGCGGTTCCGTGGAACTTCACGTTCACCCCGCCGGCTCGAAAGAAGCTGGAGGGGCACTACGGCACGCGGCACGTGGAGAGGACGCTGGATTTCCCCATCCGGATGGGCGGGCCGAACACCGTCAAGCCGTTGTACGCGGCGCCGGAGGTCTATGGCCGGGTTATTCGGGATGAGTTCGGGGTGGCGTGGAGCGTCCATGCGGAGGACAGGGGTTCGCCGATCGGGACGTGTCTGCCGGAACCGGACCTGTCCAGGTATGTGTTTCCAGACCCGCTGGCGCCTTGGCGCTATGAGCATCTGGCGAAGTGGACCGAGGAACACCGCGAGCGTTACCGCGTGCTGTGGGTGGGCGACCTGTGGGAGCGGGCCACGTTCATGCGCGGCATGGAGGAGATTCTGCTGGACGTGGCGCTTAACCGGGGCTTTGTCGAGGCGCTGCTGCGGGGAATCGCCGACTGTGTTCTGCAGACGACAGAGACGCTGCTGACGCGGTTCGAGTTCGAGGCGGTGGCGTTGAGCGACGACTACGGGACGCAGCAGGGGCTGATCATTTCGCCGCGCGACTGGCGCCTGTTGGTCAAGCCGCTTCTGACAGAGATTTACGGACTGGTGAAGAGACATGGTCGGACGGTGTTTCATCACACATGCGGCAACGTGACGGAGATCGTCGGCGACCTGATTGACATCGGCCTCGACATTCTGCACCCGATTCAGCCGGAGACAATGGATATCCGCGCCTTGAAGCGTAAGTTCGGCAAGAGGCTGGCCTTCTGCGGGGGCGTGCGGACGCAGGACCTGTTGCCCACGGGCTCGCCCGAGGATGTGCGGGACGAGGTGAGGAGACTCAAGGAGGAAATGGGGGCGGGCGGGGGGTACATCCTGGAGCCTGGGATTACTCTTCAGGCGGACGTGCCGCTGGCGAACCTGGTGGCGCTGATCGAGGAGGCGCGCGCGGGCTGAGCGGGGATTCTCGGCTCCGGCGACCCAGGTGTGAAAGAGTAGTGGCCGTGCAGCGTGGGTTGACCAACTGAGGCACGAGGCGGGCGGCGAGTCGTCGAAGCACGTCGAGATGGGAGTTCTGGTGGGAGCGCATCCAGGACAGCGGCCGCTTTTGATTTGGGCGGGGCAGACCGCTGGGGTTCGGTTGGGTGGCGTGGCCTTGCAATTGCATCTATCCTATTGACTGCATTTGTGTTATGACTCATCCTCTGGGCTGGCAGGCGTCGAAAACGGTTCATGGTTCTTCTGCTCGTTGCCTGGTATGTCCACGATTCATCATTGGAATGATTTTTGGTCGCATGTCGTGGCAAGTGTGCAAATATATACAAAATTACGCACTTTTTTATCCAAGTTTGCCTTGACAAGGCTGGCTTAGGGAGCCATAATTCTGGTGTAACCACAGAGGCGTCTCGTGGGGGTTGGATATTGCGGAACCGGCGGGCGCGTTTGGGGAAGGGCGGTGGACGGTGAACGCGATTGAGGCGAGGGGGGCGGAGGTGTTGGAGGCGCTAAGGCGCGTGGTGGGGGCGGCGCCGCAGGGGGCGAGCTTGCCCAGTCGGAGGGATCTGTGCGCCAGGCTGGGGGTGAGCACGTTCCGGCTGCACCAGTCCATGCGGCAGTTAGAGCGGGAGGGGTTGATCAAGGTTATCCCTCGCAGGGGTATCTTTGTGCGCGAGCGGCGGCCAGCGCAGAGCCAGTTCGTGCAAATGGTGTATCTGGACAACCCGGACCCGGGGAGCGGCATTGCGACGGACTACGGGTTAAGCGGGTTTCTGTTGGCCGTGGGGCGGCAGAAGATGACATGCCGGGTGACGCACGTTCACTTCCGCGACATGGAGGGGCTTGGGGACGCGCTGCGGCAAGCGGCGGGGGAGGCCGACTGCGCCGGGACCGTGGTGTCGGGGTGCGTTACAGGCGAGGCGGCGCGCCTTTTGGAGAAGGTTCACCAGCCGTTTGTGGTGGGCGTGGACGTGTTCACGGAGGAGCTTTGGCCGCGTCTTCCCGTGGTGTGCGGCGATGGTTTTCAGGGGGGGATGCTGGCGGCGGAGAAAGCGCTGGCGCGCGGGTGCGACCACTTGATGCTGGTCAGGTTCAAGGGCGCGACGGACTGGCCGTGGATTCGCGAGCCTCGGGCGGGGGTCATGGCCGCTCTGCAGAAGCGCGGGCCCCTGCACACGCTGTTCATCGGCGGGCGAGGCGCGGACCCGGAGGAGATGAGGCGTCAGACCGAGGCCTGGCTGGCCGGGTCGCCCGGGGCGCGGGTGGGCGTAGTGTGCCGCAACATGGAGGCGCTGCAATCGCTGACGCCGGTGCGGCAGTTCCTGGCCGAGCGGCGGGCGGAGCAGGCGGTTGTGTTGATGGACGTGGGCATGCCGGGCGAGCCGATTCCGGGCGTTCAGACGGTTTTGTGTTCGATGACCGCCTTGGCGGAGGCGGCGTTGCGCCGGCTGGACGCCATGCGCCGGGGAGCGGACTCCCCTGGCCGGCTGCGGGTTCCGTATTGTTGCGCTGACCAAGGAACCGGCGGTTGACTGGCGGTTCGCCCAGGAAGATAAGAGAGGACGCGCCATGAACTGGAGCGCAACGGTGAAATCCCGGCTGGCACGCAAGTGGGAGCTGAGCGCGTTTACGCTTATCGAGTTGCTGGTGGTGGTGGCCATCATCGCGATCCTGGCGGCGATGCTGCTGCCCGCGTTGTCGGCGGCGCGCGAGAAGGCCAGGCGCGCCTCGTGCCTGAGCAACCTCAAGCAGGCGGGCTTGGCGCTGGAGGCGTATGGCGGCGACTACGCGGGCTGTTTGCCGTCGTGGCCGGGGTGGTATGGGCCGGACGCCAACTGGTGCTCCGTGGACGGGACCGGGGTGTGTCCTTACACGCACAGCTCGAACGGGCCGACGCATGCGCCCCCCATGGGTTTGGGGCATCTCTATTACTCGGGCCGACCGGGCGACACGCCCGTCAGGATGACCAGCGGCGACACGGACCGGCAGTACATTTGCACCTTCCGCGTCATCGGCTATGGGGTCAAGGCCTCGACCGAGAACTTCAACGCCAACCAGTTGAACATGGCGCCCATCGGCTTGGGCATGTTGTTGACGGGTGGGTACATCCAGGATGTCGCGGCGTTCCACTGCCCCAGTTCGGACGGGATGCGGGGCGACCGGATGGCCAACCGCGCCAGTCTCATCGCGCCGTTCGGGGCGTCCATGCTGAGGCAGTGGCAGCGGGCTGGAGGCCGCGACGCGAGCACGCTGCATTACGGCGCGTGGCAGCAGGCGGCGGTGCGGTCGGAGGACGACAGCGGCTTGAAGCACATGGGCGTGTTTTCGCACTATGCCTACCGCGACGTGGCGCTGGCCGCTTACCGGCCGTGGCACGTGTACGAGAACGGCGTGAGCTCGGTTATTCGCTTGCAGGGGGCGCGGCCGGCCGTCAGCGGCCGCCTGGGCCAGCCTTTGTTTCGCACGTTCAAGGAGTTGAACGGCCGCGCGCTGGTGGTGGACACTTTCAGCAAGGGCGGCGCCTATGACGCGCTGGACCGGGAGGTGGTCGGCTTGCAGAGCACGGCCATCGAGAACAGCCAGACCATCGCGGGGTTTGGGCTCAAAGGCCACCGCACGGCGTATAACGTCCTTTACGGCGACGGAAGCGCGCGGCTGTACGGCGACCCGCAGGAGAAGGTCATCTGGCACACGCAGGGCTACACAACCGCGGTCCTCGCGGGCAGCAGCAACACGCTGGACGGGTCGCTGAACACCTTGCGCTCGAACTATTTCTATGGCGACAAGAACGGGCCGTTCTGGACGCGGGGCAGCTCGAATCCCGACTCGACGAACTTCAGAAATACGTCGCTGGCCGTTTGGCACGACTTCGATACGTCGGCGGGGATTGATCTGCCCTGACGCAGGGACCAAGGACGCCAAGGACCGCGGGGGCGCGGCTGAGCGAACGCGGGGTTGCGGCCGGGGACCACGATTCGCTGACCGGCCAGGATGGGCGCGCGGCTGGCGTCCCGTCGCGAGGCCTCTTCCCTCCGCCATCTCGGGACCATGCTTCTGAGGAGACTGACGATGCGCAATCGCGCGGCGATGCCTTTCTCGGCGCTTGCGGCGGCGGGCGTGGCGTTGATCCTTAGCGTGACGACGCTGGCGCAGGACAAGCCGCCCAAGGTGGTGGCGAACATGGAGAAGAAGCCGGTCTACACGATCGAAGGCAAGGAGACACCGCCGATCGTGTCTATCTCCAACGCGACGGCGGCGCAGGGCAAGATGAGCCTGCGGTTTGAGCACACGGGCAAGGGTCCGCGGCGGGCGGGGATAACGTTTCCCGTGGACGGCGCGGCGGGCTACAACACGCTGGCGTTCGACATCTACTGCGAGCAGGACACGCAGACGAGCCGGCTGAACGTGCAGATGTCGCAGGAGAAGGAGGGGAAGGGCAAGATGGGCGTCTTCAACGCCATGCTGCCCATGCGGGGCTACATTGACGGTTGGACCACGGTGCGTCTGAGCGCCAACGCGGGGCTGGAATTCCACGGGGCGGGCGGGGCGCAGCCGGACTGGGGCAAGATTCGCGGGGTGACGTTTGCGCTGCACGACGGCGGCGGGAAGACGGTGATTTTTCTGGATAACATCCGGTTCGAGGACTTGAGGGGCGTGGGGTCGGCGCGGAACCTGATGTACAATAGCAGTTTTGAGATCACGACCAACCCAGACACGCCGGATGGGTGGGGGCGCGATTTCTCGGAGCCGCCTTTTGGGCCAGACGCGTGGGCGATTGACGCGGGGCAGGCGTTCGACGGAAAGAAGAGCCTGCGCATCGGCGCGCCGGGCAAGTTCGCGCGCTACTGGATCGGGCACATCAAGGCCGCGGCGGGCAAGGAGTACACGTTTTCGGTGTACATGAAAGCCGCGGAGGGCACAAAGGTCCTGGCGCAGGTCAACGGGCTGGCCAAGGTGAAGCAGACGCTGGACGTGGGCAAGGAGTGGGGGCGCTACACGATGACGGGGAAAGCGTCGGGCGGCAACGTCTTCCCGCAGATCACGCTGGTTTCGGGCGGGCCGGTGTGGATTGACGCGGCGCAACTCGAACCGGGCGCCGAGGCCACGGCCTATGCGGCGTCGGCCATTGACCTGTTGGAGGCGGCGGAGTTGAACACAACGGCCACCGCGGCGCCCGCGCCGGCTGAGGCCAAGGTGTCGGCCACGTTGCGCCGCGCGGCCAAGGCGCCTGTGGTGGACGGCGTTCTGGACGACGCGTGCTGGAAAGACGCGCAGGAGCTGACGCCGTTTGTGCTCATCAAGACCGGCAAACCGGGACGGGCCAGGACCGTGGGCAAGGCCACCTTTGACGACAATGGGTTCTACGTGGCTGTGCGGGCGGAGGAGCCGGACATGGCGGCGTTCCGCGAGCGGCTGGCCAAGCTGCCCAGGGGACCGTGGGGCGCGGACCTGGTGGAGGTCTTCCTGGACTTGAGCCACGACCGGCGCACGTACTACCACTTCGTCACTAACGTGCGCGGCGAACGCTACACGGCGCGCCACGCAACGCAGAAGCTCTATGACAAGTCGCCGGCGTCGTGGCAGGCGGAGTGGCAGGCGGCGGGCAAGATGGACGACAGGGGGTGGACGGTGGAGATGGCGATTCCCTACACCTGCTTTGACATGCGTCCTGAGATCGCGGTGGGCAAGAGCCTTGGGCTGAACGTTTGCCGCGGCGACCCGGCGAACAAGGAGGACACGTCGTGGGCGCCGATGACGGGGAAGTTCCACGCGCCGGATGAGTTCGGGGTGGTGAACGGGTTTGACGCGGACATGGCGCCGTGGCGTTTCGATGTGGGTGGGCTGGCGTGGGACAAGGGGGTGGTGACGGGGTGGCTGAAGAACCACACAGGCAGGGACGCGGACGCGCAGGTGGTGGTGGAGACCGAGGCTCCGGACGGAAAGCGGCGTGAGATCAAGAGCCGGGCGCGGGTGGCGGCGGGCGGGTCGGCCGATATCTTGGCGCCGGCGCCGCTGTGGGGCGATGGGTTCCACAACGTGTTTGTGCGCGTGGTGGACGGGGCGGGCGTTCAGCGTCTTGTGACGCAGCCCTTGGCGGTGCGGATTTCGTCGGCGGCTATGCTGGAGCTGGATGGGACGGAGTTCAACTTCTACACGCGCGAGACGGAGGCGCGGGCGCGCTGTTGGGTGGGCGCGGCCGCGGAACAATGCGCGGAGATGACGCTGGACTGGCAAGTGGAGCGCGAAGGCAAGCCCGCGGGGCCGGCAGGGCGCGCCACGCCCAAGCCGGGGTTCAACGAGTGGACGCTCGCCCTCAAGGGCTTGGCTCACGGCGAGTATGCCGTGAAGGCGGCGCTGAGCCAGGGCGGCAAGGTTTTGGCGGAGAGGTCGCGGTCCTTCCGCTGGTTGCCGCCGGCGGAGCACGAGGCGCGGATCAATCAGTGGGGCCGGTTCCTGGTGTGCGACGGCAAGCCGTTCTTCTGGTACGGGTTCTTCCACGAGTTTTACCGCGTGGACGCCAAGGCTTGGGAGGCCGCGGTGGACGACATGAGGGCGGCGCGCTGCACGGCGGCGCTGCTTTACACGCACACGAAGATCCTGTCGCCGGAGGAGATCAAGGCGGCGCTGGACAAGGCGCAGGCCGCGGGCATGAAGCTGTGGCTGCATCTGTATTGGTTCACTTCCTTTGTGAACACCAAGTACGCCACGAACCCGATGCGCTTCAAGAGCGAGGAAGAGGCGCTGGCGGCGATGCGGGCGGCGATCGCGGCGCACCGGAATCACCCGGCGTTGCTGGGGTGGTGCACGATTGACGAGCCGGGCAACCGGCCGGAGGTCTTTACCAAGGAGTGGACGGAGCGTTTCTACCGGCTGGTTCGCGAGATGGACCCCTATCATCCGGTGATCTTCAGCCACGTGCCGCGGATGGTGGACCCGGAGATTTACGGCGGGGCTACGGACATGGCGCTGATTCCTTTCTTCGCCAACCGCGACGCGCGGTGGCGCAAGCTGTTCCATGCGTTCTGGGACATCGGCCAGCCGCTGGTGACCAACCGGCCGTGTTATGGCGCGGTGCACAGCGTGCGCGAGCCCACGGCCGCGGAAATCCGCTCCAGCGTGTATATGCCGATTCTGCTGGGCGGACGCAGCGTCTGCTCATATCTCTATCGTTGCGCGTCCATGAGCGCGTGGGGCGAGTTTGCGCGCATCGGCAGAGAACTGGAGACGCTGGGGCCGATTCTGCTGACGCCGGACAACCGGTTGCGGGTGTCGGTGACGCCGGCGGGCGGGGACGTGATTGCGCTGCTGAAGGAGCACGAGGGGAGCTATTATCTGTTGGCTCTGAACGCGGGCCAGGAGACGGCGCAGGCGACGTTCCGGCTGCTGGACGCGCCGCCGGTGGGGCAGGTGGAGCCGATGCTGGAGACGCCGGCGGCCAGCGTGGAAAAGGCGAGCCGCAGCTTAACCGTGACCATGCCGGCAAGCACGACGGCTTTCTATCGGATTAGGCCGTGAGTTGGGAGGAGGCGGCTGAGGGGCGGCAGAACGGCGGCGCTTCGCATGGCGCCTGACAGAGAGGCGAGGGACACTGTGATGAAGGACGCGTTGACGCAGGAGCTGGCGGCGTTTCGCGATTTGCTGGCTGAACTGGTGGAGATTCCGGGGGTCCATTGCCACGAAGAGCCGATGATGATCGCGTTCCGCGACCGCATGGCGCGGCTGGCGGATGCGGTGAAGGTGGACCTGCGCGGGAATGTGTACGCCACGTTCGAGGGCAGACCGGGCTCGGAGCGCACGCTGATGCTGGCGGCGCACCTGGACGCGATCGGGCTGGTGGTGAAGTTCATTGACGAGAAGGGGTTCATCCGGTTCGAGGGGAACGCGGATGGGGCGTGGCTCCAGGCGCGCAAGGTGTGGCTGCACGGGGCCAAGGGCGCGGTGTTGGGCGTGACGAGCGTGAAGGTGGGCTATGGCGTGACGCCCGCGGAAGAACGCGAAAAGGCGCCGGCGTTGAAGGATATGCACATTGACGTGGGTTGCCGCAGCCGCGCGGAAGTGGAGGCGCTGGGGATTCGGCTGGGCGACCCGATCACCTTTGACGGCCGGCTGGAGACGCTGGGCAGTCCGTTCTACGTGGCCGGGCCGGCGCTGGACAACCGGGCGGGCGTGGCGGCGCTGCTGACGCTGGCGGGTCAGATCAAGAAGATTGAGCCGCGTCCCCGCGTTGTGCTTGTCGGCACGGTGGAAGAGGAGATTGGAACCAAGGGCGCTGCATTGGCGGCGGCCGTGGTGGCGCCCGACGCGGCTATTTCCGTGGACACGCAGCCCGCGGCTGGCACGCCGGGCGTGCCTGAGCATGTGCTGCCGCTGGACATCGGCCGGGGGCCGGTGATCAAGTTCCACGAGGGCAAGTTTGTGACGCTGGTTCATCCGCGCGTGCGCGAGATGCTGACCGAAGCCGCGACGAAGACGCAGACGCCGTTCCAGCTTGGGGGCGCGCCGCCGGGCAACTCGGATCTGAACTCCATGCAGCAGTCTGGCAAGGGCGTACCGTCGGGCGCCATCGCCATTCCCCGGCGCTACGCGCACTCGCCAAACGAGCTCATTGACCTGCGCGACGCGTTCGGCGTCGTGACCGTGCTGGGCGAGGCTATCCGGCTGTTCGGGGCTGGGTACAGGCTGGAGAGGATATAGGCGCGCCCGGCCGGCAAAGGGCAGAGGGCGCAGCGTCAGCGCTAATTGAGGCGTGTCCCTGGGACGGATAGAACTGCCGAGTGGCCACGGGCGCACAGGTCGCGATGCCGGGTGCGGCGCCTTCAGCCGTCAATAGGGGGCTGGCGGCCGGGCTTTCTCAAGACGCAGCCGATAGCATTGGTGTGCTTATGATCCTGTCCGTCAGCCTGTCCGAGAAGTCGCCACACTCGACCGCCACCCGAATTTCGTGTTCCGGGGACACGTTGCGGTCCCGCCGTTGGCGGGCTGAGGCGCCATGTCCCCGCCGACGCGGTTTCTTTTTCAACGGGCCGCTAGCCGCCTGTCTGAGGGGGCGTGGGAAAACTCC
>CAYYEE010000030.1:0-7771 GCA_964470775.1 uncultured Planctomycetota bacterium
ACGCCGCTGTTGGAGATGAGGACACCACCGTTGTTCTCTGTAAACATCGAGTCGGCGATGGTGACATTCGTGCCAATGATGCTCATGGCCTGCGAGCCAACCAAGCCTCCCTCGTTCTCCAGGTAGACCGGACCTGTGAACGTGGTCGTGCCCGTGCCGGCGAGCTGGACATAGCGGTCGCCGTTGAACTGCGAAGCAAAGGTGACGTCCGCGGCGCTGTTGACAGTGATGACGCCCATGCCGCCAGCGGAGCCGACCACGCCGGTGAAGACGACGTTGCCCGTGCCGGCCGTGAGGGTGAGTTCCTCATCAAAGGCCGTGGTAGCGTCGAGACGGCGCAGGAAGGTGATGTTGCCAGCGACGCCGGCGCCGGTGCTGAGGGCGATATCGCCGGTGAGCGTAACATCGCGGGTGAAGGTGATGTTGTCGCCGGTGGTGGTAATGTCGCCGGCGGTGAGGACCGGACCGGTCCCGTTCTGCAGGAAGGCGCCGTCCAGCGTCATGTCGCCGTTTGCCGTGATGTCCACGAAGCCGTTGATGTTGGTGAGCGTGACCCCGCCACCCGTAGCCGTCTGGATAGTAGAGTCAATAAAGATGTTGGCGGTGGTGAGTTGCAGGCCTGTATCATCCACGCCGCCGAGCGTTACGGGCGCGAAGATGAAGGTCGTGCCCGCGCCAAAGAGCTCTGTGAAGCTCTGCGCCGTGAAGTCCTCATCAACCAGCACGTTCCGGGCGGTCACCACGGTGATGTCTCCGGGGATGGACGCGCCAGGAGCGGCCGCGCCACCAACCACTCCGTTGAAGAAAATGTCCTGCCCTGAGAAGAGAAGCAAGCTTTCGGCGAAGTCCGCGCCGGTACCGTCGAGCGTGGAACCGAAAGTGATGTTTCCACCAGCATCGATCATGGTCAGACCGCCGGAGCCAAGCTGCACAGCCTGCTCGAAGGTGACGTGACCGGTGGTGGTCTGGCTGCTTTCCGCCACGACAAGGCCGCCATTGAGGGCCACGATGCCCGTGCCGGAGCCGAGATCCGTGGTGCGCAGCGAGCCGAGGGCTTCGTTGCCGCCAACCGCTTCGTTGAAGGTGATGACGTCAGGAGTAGCCACGATCAGGTTCCAGTAAGCGGCGCCGTCGCTGTCCACGGTGTCATTGAAGGTGATGGGGCCGCTGAGGTCGGTGAGGGTGGCGTTGTTGGTGAGGACCACCGGGCTGTTGAAGACCATCGAGGCGCCGTCCGTCGTCATGTTGGCGTTGACGTAGATCGTGCCATTGCCAGCGGTGGTGTCGAGGTGAGCCAGAGGCATGTTGCCGCCGACCACGTCCTGGTAGTACACGTCGCCGTTCGTCGTCGCCACAGTCAGCGTGACCGTAGAGACGCCATTGCCATCATCCAACGTGCCGTTGAAGCGGATATCGCCGATGTTGGCGCTGGTCAACGTCGTGTTGGCGGCCGAGACCGTGACGGCGTGATCGTAGGTCTGGTGCAGGGTCGTAGTAACGACTCCGCCGTTAATGGCGGCCACGCCGTTGGGGTTGCCGGTCTGCAAGAAGGACAGGGGGGCGCCTCCGTCGCCTACCGCGCCATTGAACTGGATGTCGCCCATCAGCGCGAAGACGGTCAAGCCCATGTTCGCGGTGGAGGTAACGACATCTTCGAAGGTGACGTTGGTGTCGCCCCAGACTAAGCTGTTTCCGCCAATGAGATCAACGGGGCCGTTGAACCGGACATAGGAATCGATGGCGAAGACATCCACCGCGTTCAGGATGATCTGAGTGTTGGTGATGTCAATGCCGAACGCGCCATTGGTCGAGGTCACGTTCGCGTTGAAGGTGGTCGTGCCGGTTCCGTCGAACTGGCCAAACCCGTCGGCGATGAACTCGCCGTTCACCGTGACATCAACCGCGGTGTTGATGGTGACAACGCCCAGCGGGTTGGCCACATCGCCGACGGTGCCGTTGAAGAGGACGTTGCCGGTGGCGGTGATGTCGAGCGCGTCGGCGCCGCCGGTGGAGGTCAGCAGACCCACGAAGGAGATGTCTTCGCCCATGAGGGTCGTGTCATCCCCAAGGGTGACATCACTCGTGTAAAGCTGGTTGCCGTTGGTCGTCACCGCGCCGCCGTAGATGTAAGTCATGTCGGCGGTGATGGACAAGGATGCGAGAGGATCGCCGCCGCCCACAACACCACCCAAGGTCACCGCGCCAGCGGCGCCGGCGTTCAAAGTCAGAGCGAAGGCCCCGTCTACCGTGCCGTTGAGGATGATGTTGTCGCCTGTGGCTCCAGCCGTGGTCATGGCCGTGTCCGCGTTCAGCGTCACCGGGCCGTTGAACGACAGAGCGCCAGCGAAGGTGCTGGTGTAGGTCGTGCCGTTGAGTTGAATATCCGCGCCTATGACGGTCTGAGGGCCGGTCGTGAAGACGTTGGCGAGGTCAACCACATCAGCGATGACGGTCAAGCTGCCCAGATTGGCTGCGCCCACGAAGGTGACGTCGCCGTTGGGCGCGGCGTCAACCGTCAGGGCCGTAGCGCCCGCGGTGACCGTGCCGTTGAAGGTGATGTCGTCGGTGTCGAGCGCGCCGTTGGTCTGGACCGTGACAGCGGCCACGGCGGATGCGACATCCGCGTTGAAGAGGATGGCACCAGCGATGGTGCTGTTGTAATGGGAACCGGTGAGCGTCATGTCATTGGCGTTGTAGGTCTGAGCGCCGGTGGTCGTGACGCTGTTGGCCGAGATGGCGTCGGCGCTGGCGACCGTGACGCTGGCCAGCGGGGTAATGCCGCCCGCGGCGCCGGTCATGGTGACGTCGCCGCTCGTGCCGGCGGTGAGTGTGAGGGCCTGGCCGCCGTTGATGGTGCTGTTGAACGTGATGTTGGCGCCGGCGGCCACCGTGTTGGTGGTGTCGAGGGCCACGGCGCCCGTGAGCGTCACCGCGCCGTTGAAGAGGATGGAGTCGCCGGTGGTGGTGATATCGCCCGCGGTGCTGACCGCGCCGACGCCGTTCTGAGCAAAGGCGCCGTCGAGGTTCATGTCGGCCGCGCCGGCGATGGTGACCAAGCCGGTGTTGGCGAGGGTGACGCCGCCGGCGTTCGTGGTGACGACCGGCGCATTGAAGGTGAACTGGTTGCCCGTGAGGCTGATGCCAGCGGCGCCGTTGGTGTTGAGCGCGCCGTTGAAGGTGGTGAGGTTCGTGCCAGCCACTTGAGTGAGGCTGGCGGCGTTGAAGGCAGCCGCGGCCATCACGTCGTAGGCGTTCGTGATGGTCACCGCGCCGAGCCGCGCGCCGCCGCCAACCGCGCCCGCGAAGTCGATGTCGCCGTTGGCGCCCGCATTGAGGCCCAGCGCGAAGCCGCCGTCCAGCGTGCCGCCGAAGGTGATGTCGTCGCCGTTGGCGCCCATGGTCGTGATGGTTGTGTTCCGCGTGAGGGTGGTCGGGCCGTTGAAGGCGATGTAGCCCGACACCGTGCTGTTGTAGGCGCCGCCGTTGAGGGTGATGGAGGTGAGGCCGGTGATGTCCTGCGAGCCCGCGGTCGAGACACCGGCGAGTTGGACGTCGGCGCCGGTGACAGTCAGGCTGAGCATGCCAGCGGTCTGAGTCTGGATGTCCACGCCGCCCAAGGCGCCCGTGTCAATCACGAGGTTGGAGGCGGCGCCGACGAGCTGGCCCGTGATCGTGACGTCGTCCGTGGCGGCGCCAGCAGTCTGGAGGGTGACAAGGTTCTTGGAGAGGTTGACCGTGGCGGAGTCGAGCATGATGGACCCGACACCGGTGTTCTGGTAGTTCTCGCCGTCCAGGTTGATGGTGGTGGCGGTGACGTCCAGACCGGTGTCTGTCGTGACGTCGTTGAGCGTGGCGGCGGAGGCGCTGACGATCGTGAGGCTGCCGACGTCCACCGCGCCCTGCATGTCCACCGTGCCAAGGCCAACCGTGATCGCAACGTCCTGCGCGCCGGTCACCGTGCTGGTGAAGGTAACGCCGTCGCCGGCGGCCAAGCCAGCCGTGGAGAAGGCCACGGGACCAGCCATGAGGTCAACGGCGCCGTTGAAGGTCATGCCCGCGCCAGTGGTGGTGATCTGGTAAGCCGTACCGTTGAGATCAATGTTCGTGCCGGTGACGTTCTGCACGCCCACGGTGCGCACGTTCATCAGGTCAACCTGGCCAGCGCTCGTCACGACAAAGCTGGCCAAGGCGTTCGTCGCGCCCACGGCATCCGCCATAACGACCTCGCCAGCGCCAGCGGCGATCGCCAAGCCTTCGCGGTTCAGCGTGGCGTCCACCGTTCCGTTGAACGTAACGGTGTGCCCGACCTGGCCGCCGCCAACGACGTTGACGATGCCGGCGATGCCGAGGTTCAGCGTGGTGTCGCCATCGAACAAGATGTCGCCCGCCGCGGCGTTGTAGTTGTTGCCCGTCAGGACGATGCCCGTGGAGGCGGTGTAGGTCTGATTTGCATTGGTGAAGACGCTGTCAGCCGTGATCGTAGCGCCCGTGACATCCACGCTCTGGACCGAAGTCGTGGCGCCAACCTCGCCGATCAACGTCACGTTGGCGGCGCCGGCGTTGAGGACCAAGCTGTCGCCGCCATCAATCGTGTTGTTGAACACGATGTTATCGCCGATGGCGCCAGCGGTCTCCACGGTCACGGTCCCGCCGTGAGTAAGAACCACGGGGCCGGTAAAGGTGATGGCGCCAGCGGTCGTGCTCTGGTACGTGTCGCCCCAGAGCTCGGTGCGGGTGGAGGAGGTCACGGTCTGCGCGCCGGTCGTGATGACGTTTTCGAGGTAGACGAGGTCAGTCGGCAGGACGGTGAAGCTGCTGAGCGGGGTCGTTCCGCCGATGTCGCCCCAGACGTCCACGTAGCCGCCGGCGCCGTTCAGCGCCAGGGCCTCGGTGGTGACCGCATCCACGTCGTCGCGGAGCTGGATGCCCTGGCCGGCCAAGCCGCCCGAGGTCATCGTGATCGTTGTGCCGGCGCCGGAGGACAGGTCAACCGGCCCGTCCATGATAATGCTGCCCGCGCTGCTGTTGTAGACCGTGCCGTTGAGGTCAATGTTGCCGGCCGCGACGGAGATATTGCCGGTGGTGTAGATGTTGTTGACGTCGGCCTGAGCGGCCGCCAGGACGGTGAACCCGCCAAGGCGCTGGGCCGCGGCGGCGCCGCCAACGGCGCCTGCGACCGTCACGTTGCCTCCCGCGCCAGCGTCGAGAGTCAGCGACCGGTTCAGAATCGCGGCCGTGCTGATGGTGGAGGCAAACGTAATGTCATCGCCCGCCAAGCCGCCCGTGCGCACCAGCGTGGCGCCCACGGGGTTCTGCAGGGTGACGGGGCCGTTGAAAGCGATGGAGCCCGCCGCGGTGTTGTTGCTCTCGTAAACACCGCCAAAGAGGACGATGCTGGTGGCTGTGTAATCCTGGCCGCCGCTGGTGTAGACGCTGCCACCGCCCACGCCCGTGCCGAAGGTCGCCACAGCAGCGTTCGTCACGGTCAAGCTGGCCAGAGGCGTCACCGCGCCCATGTCGCCCTCGACCAAGATGGCGCCCGCGGCGCCGGTGTCCATGGTGAGGTCCACGGCGCCGTTAACGCTGCCTTCGATGGTGATGTCATCATCGGCGTTCGTGCCCGTGGTCTGGATGGTCGTGGCCGCGCCAGCCGCCAGCGTGACATCGCCGGTGTAGACGATGCCCGCGCCGGCCAGCGTGTTCTGGTACGTCGTGCCGGTAAGCGTGATGCCACCCGTGGCCGTCACATCCTGGCCAGCGGTCGTGCTGACGTTGGCGAGGGAGACGTTGGTGGCGGTCGGGATGAGGAGACTGGCCAAGGTCGTCTGGCCGGTGATCTCCACTTCGCCGGCGGCCGGGGTGATCGTCAGAGCGGTTGCGGCGCCGGTGATCGTGCCATTAATAATGATGTCGCCGTCGCCGGTGAAGCCGTCCGTATTGAAGAGAACGGCGTTGTCCGTGAGAGCCACGGGGCCAGTAAGGAGGATGTCGCCCTGGTTAATGGAGGAGTAAGTGTCGCCGTTCATCGTGATGGCGGCTCCTGTGACATTGAGGTCGCTCATCACAGCGACGTTGCCGGCGAACTGAACATTGCCGGTCGTGTCAACCACGAGGTTGCCCAGGGCGAGCTGGTCCAGGATGGCGCCGGCGACGGCGGCGTTGAAGGTCACGTTGCTCGTGCCGCCGTTCACCGTCAGGTCGTTGTATTCGCCAGCCGTGCTGGTGACAGCGCTGTTGAAGGTGATGGCGCCGCCGCCGCTGGCCGCGACGGTCGTGTCATCCTGGACCACGATGCCGCCCGTGGCGCCGGTGAGCGTGATGATGCCGCCGGCGTTGGCCGTCATGGTGAGGCCGTCCAGGTTGACCGTCTGGGTCGTGACGCTGACGCCGGCCCCGCCAGCGCCGGTGGCAGCGAGCGTGGTGACGTCATTCTGGAACGTGGTCGCGCCCTGGCCAGCAGCTTGACGGAAGCTGTCCGCGCGGAGAGTGGACTGAACCGTGACGTTGTTCGCATTGGAGATAGCGATGTCGCCGACCGCGCTGACGCTGCCGACAGGGCCGGCGAACAGGATGTTGCCGGTGGTCCCGGCGGCAAGGTTCAGATCCTGGGCACCGTTGAGGGTGCTGTTGAAGTTGATGTTCGCACCCGTGCCGGCGTTGGCTGTGCCGATGGCCACCGTGCCGGTGTCGAGGACGACCGCGCCATCAAACGTAATCGCGCCACTGCCGGTCGTGACGTTGACGTTCGAGATCGTGGCCGCGTCCATGGTGACCGTGCCAGCGCCCGCAAGGGTGATCGTGCCGTCCACGTCGGTCCGGTTCGAGGTCGTGAAGTCGATCGAGCCGGTCGTGCCAGTAATGCCGGCGGTGACGGTGGTGAGTGCGCTGCTGACAACCGTGAGGTCGTTGTCAATGATGCTGACAGCGCCGGTGAAGGTGACGTTGCCGGTACCCGCGGTGATGTTCAGGTCGTTGGCGCCGCCAGCGGCGAGGTTGAGCCCCGCGCCGAACAGGACGTTGCCAGCGCCGACGCCCGTGCCGATCGTGGTCGCGGCGCCGGAGTTCACGGTCACGGCGTCATTGAACGTGATGTCGCCACCCACCGTGGTGATGCCGCCCGCGACGTTGATGTTGGTGGCGTCGAGGGTGACGGTGCCGTTGCCCGTGAGGGCGATGGGGGCGTCGAGGGTGGTCAAGTTAGCGCCGGCGAAGTTGACCCGGCCGGTCGTGCCGCCGATAGCGGCGTTGACGTCGGCCACGGAGGCGCTGGTGACCGTAAGGTTGCTGGCGCCGATGCCGGTGGTGGCGTTGAACGTGGCCACGCCCGCGCCGGCGACCAGGTTGAGAGCGGCATTGAGCGTGAGCGTGTCGGCCGCGCTGCTGCCCAGCGTGATCGCGGAGCCGCCGGAAGTCAGAGTGACCGGTCCGGCGATGGTGGTGACCGTGCCGGCGGCGTTCTGGCCGATGAGGATGTTGGCGCCAGCCGTGGTGATATCACCCGCGAGGTTGCTGGAACCGTCGCCATCCTGCGTGAAGGCGCCGGTAGAGGTGATGTCGCCGGCAGCCGTGGTGGTGAACAAACCGCTGTTCGTCACGTCCGTCGTCCCGCCGATGGTGGCGGCGGCGGCGATGGTGAGGTTCACGCCGGTGAAGTCAAAGGCGCCGGTGAGGTCAAGCGCGCCGGAGAAGGTGGTTGTGCCAAGGCCCACGACCTGAGTGAAGCTGTCCGCCGTCACCGCAGCGCCAAAGGTTGTGCCGGAGGAGTTGGTGA
>CAYYEE010000030.1:7871-18293 GCA_964470775.1 uncultured Planctomycetota bacterium
GTGAAGCTGTCCGCCGTCACCGCAGCGCCAAAGGTTGTGCCGGAGGAGTTGGTGACCTGCAAGGCGCCAATGGCGCCGCCGCCGCCAATGGCGCCGGCAACGTTGATAATACCGGCGGCGCCCGCGTTCAGCGTGAGGCCCTGGCCCGCGCCGTCAACCGTGCTGTTCAGAATGATGTCGTCCGCCACTCCACCAGCGGAGGTCAGGACGACGGGGTTGGTGAGGGTAATGGCTGTCGCGAAGGCGATGCCATCATTCGTGCTGCTGATGTTGCCGCCGAGAGAGTTCGTTCCTGCGCCGTCCTGCGTGAACTCGGTACCCACGGTAAGGTTAGCGCCAACGGCTGTCGTGAAAACGCCGGCGTTGGTGACGTCCATGCTGCCACCGACCGCGTTCGCGCCAGCGGCGCCAATCGTGAGGGCCGCGCCGGTGAAGTCGAAGAGGCCGGACAGGTTAATGAGACCGTTGAAGGTCGTGGTGCCCGTGCCGGCGTTCTGGGTGAAGCTGGTGGCCGTAACCCCTGCGCTGAAGGTTGCGCCCGCGGCGTTCATGATGCGAATGGCGTCCATGGCGCCGCCGCCACCCAAGGCGCCGCCCACGGAAATCGTTCCCGCAGCCCCGGCGTTCATGGTGAGGTCGCGGCCCGCGCCATCCACAGTGGAGGAGAAGGCAATATTATCGCCAGCGCCGCCGCCACTGGTGACGACGATGTCCGCGGCGAGGGTCACCGGGCCGGTGAAGCCAACCGCGGCGTCAGCGGAAGTATAGGTGGTACCATCCAACGTGATACCCCCGCCGGTAACCGCAATCGCGCCGGCCGACGTGATGACATTGTTGAGTTCGACCGCGGCGCCGTTGGAGACGGCGAACCCGGCGCCGCCAAAGCCGGTGGCGCTGCCCTGGACCGTAACGTTGCCGCCACCGCCGCCGTTGAGCGTGAGGGCGTTGTTGCCGCCGGAGATGCTGCTGCTGAACAGGATGTTGTCGCCCGCGCCGCCGCCGGACGTGACCGCGGTGTCGCCGCCGCCGAGGGTAACGGGGCCCGTGAAGGTGACAGCCGCATCACCCGATGTGTAGGTCGTGCCCGTAAGGGTGATAGAGGACCCTGTCACACTAATCGGGCCGGCCGTGGTGACCAAGTTGTTGAGGCTGACGGTGGAGCCGCTGTTGATCGTAGCGCCCGCGCCGCCGATGCCGGTGATGGCGCCGGTCACTTCGATGGAGCCGGCCGCGTTGCCGTTAAGGCTGAGGGTGTTGTTGCCGCCGGCCACCGTGCCGGTGATGAGGATGATGTCGCCCGCGCCGCCTGCGGTGCGCAGGTCCGTGGCGCCGGTGAGGGTGACGGGGCCGGTCATGTTGATCTGGCCCGCGGTTTCAAAGTCGGCCGCATTGGTGGCAAGGTTGATGGCCGCGGTGTTTGCGATGAGCAGCGTGCCGTTGATGTCGCCGCTGGCGTTGAAGGTGACCGTTCCGGCCTGAACCGTGTTGCCGGTCATGGTCAGGTTGTTGAGGTACTGGCCGCCGGCGTTGTCAAAGGGGCCTGAAACCGAAATGGTCTGGCCAGCGCCCGCATTGGTCTGGAGAACGAGGTTCGAAAGGGCGTTATCGGCGGAAATGCTGCGGCCGACGCCGGTAGCGTCGAGAGTGATGCCGCCGGAGGTGGAGGTAAGAGTGCGGCTGCCTGCGCCTGAGATGATGATATCATCTGTGATGCTGATGGCGGCCTGGGTGATGTCGGCGGCGATGGTGGTCGTTCCGCCGGAGCCGGTGACGGTGAGGGAGCCTGTGCCGGTAATGGCGTTGTTGACAACGAGGTCACCGCCGCCGCCGTTGAGGAACGAGATGCCAAGGGTGTGGTTGTTCGTAAGGGCGCCGGCGATGGTGACCGTGCCGGTGTAGCTGGCGGCGTCGCCAACCGTGACAGGGACCGCGTCGGCGATGGCGGCCCAGTCGGTGGCGTCAACCTTGAACGTCGCAGCGCCAGCGGCGGAGCCGAGGTCAATGTCGGCCGCGGCCGTGGATGCGCGCAGGGTCAGGCCAGAGGAGTTGCTGATGGAGCCAGCTCCGCCGCTGAAAGTAACTTCGGAACCGATGATGGTGATGGCGTTGCCGCCGGCGTCAAGGGTGCTGCCGAGAGTGACCGCGCCGCCAGTTGCGGCGGTGTCGGCGGTGATAGACACCGCGCCGCTCGCAGCCAGCGCGCCATTGACCGTGAGGGCATCAGCGGAGGTGAGCGTCAGCGCGGCGGACGTGATGCCATTCTGCACGGTCATCGTGGCTCCGTCCGTGGTGGACACAAGCGAAACAGCGCCGGTTGTGCTGATGGCAGCCCCGCTGGCGTAGGTGACCCCGCCGGTGGCGTGAGTCAGGTAAATGCCGCCATTGGCGCTGTCCACGTTCACCGTCATGCCAGCGCCAACCAGGTCCAGCGCGTCGCCCACGGCGCCGATGTCACCGGCGCCCGCGGTGAGGAGGGTGACAAGGCCGGTAGTGGTGATGGAGCCCGCGCCGGTGATGCTAGCCGCGCCCGCGCCGTTGCCGTCAATCGTCACGGCGCCCGCCCCGGCGTTGATCGTACCGGTGATTGTCACGGCGCCGGTGTTCTGGATGTCGACAAAGCCGCCGCCGGTGGAAATGGACCCGGCGCCGCCAATGGTGAAAGTGGAGGCTCCAGTGGCGGTGAGATTGCCGCCACCCGTGGTCAAGGCCGCGTCAACGGAGATGCCACCGCCACCGTTCAGTGTAAGATTTCCGTTATTCAGGGTGATCGAAGCGTTAATGTCAAGGAGGCCAGCCACTGCGTCAAGCGCCAAGTCATTACCCGCGCCGGCGCTGTCGTCAATGGCCGCGGAAACAGTGATGCCGGTCGCCGCCTGGATCAAGACGTTGCCCACTTGCAGCTGCTCGATGACCTTGCCGTTGCTCACGTTGACATTGCCCGCGCCATCTCCGGAGAGAATCTGCTGGGGGTTTGTCGCGCCAAAGAGGGCGTCGCCGGGCTGGCTGTTGGCGGCGCCGGCGACGATGTCAATGTTGTCGGGGTCGAGGAGTAGAGAGCCGGTGACGCCGAGGGGCGCCCGGAGGTCCACGAGGCCGTCAAACAGCAAGCTTTGCTTGCCCGACACTTCGGCGAAACCGCCGTTGCCGCCCTGGGCGCCGCCGCGGAGGCTGGCGCTGCCGCCAAAGTAGGTGATTTCGTCGGCCCAAATGATCAGGCGGCCGCCGTCGCCATTCGTGAGGGCGTCGGCGGTGATGGTCGTGTTGGGGTCCACGTAGGTGCGGAGGGCGTTGCGAACCTCAGCGTTGGCGCCCTGGAAGTCGCCGCCGATGAGGACCGTGCCGCCGCCGGCGTCGCCCGAGGCGTTGATGTTGGCGCCGTCGAGCCAGACGTATTCGCCGAGGACTTTGATCGTGCCGCCCTTTTCGCCGGAGGCGACGTTCGAGGCGTCGAGGGAGCCGCCGACCTGGACGACGGCGCCGTCTCCGCCTTCGAGGGTGATGTCGCGCGCGGCGATGGCGCCGGTGTTCTGGATGGCGATGGAGTAGACGTCGCCGGTGATGGCGATGACTTTGCCGCCGGTGGCGTCAATCTGGCCGGCGTTGTACACCCCGGTGTTGAGGGCTTCGCCATCGGCTTCGATCTTGACGAGGATGTGGCCATCCTGCTCGCCGATGTAGACGTCCTTGCCCGCGCTCATGGTGACAAGGCCGTTGCGGGCGACGATCGTGCCGAGGTTGCTGACCTGGCGGCCGATGAGGTGGACGGCGTCGCCCTTGATGACGCCTTCGTTCACCACAGCGCCCTGGGCGTTGGTGAAACGGTCAATGCCGTTGAGGAAGTCGGCGTTGGAAATGTTGGCCGCGGCGGCGTAGATGCCGCCGACGTCCACCAGGGCGCCCTGGCTGAAATAGACGCCCGCGGGGTTGACGATATACACGATACCGTTGGCCCGCAGGGTACCCGCGATGACCGTCGGGTCCGCGGTGAGAATGCGGTTCAGCACGCGCGACGTGCTGCTGGGCTGGATGAACTGGACGGATTCATTGCCCGCAATGTTGAAGCTTTGGTAGTTGATGATCGTGTTGTTGGCGGCTTGGATCACCGTGGACGCGCCGTTTTGGGTGAAGGTGGCGGAACCGGAAACCACCTCCTGCCCTGTCGGCGCGGCCAAGGCCGCCGCGGCCAGGACCGCTACCCACGCCGCCGTCAACAGAACCCGCGCCACTCCGCCGTTCCAGGTACCGGCTCGCTGCCCGTGGTTCATCTTAGACGCTCCCACCAAGGACTCTCGCTCGTCGCGCTTAGTCATGCAAGTCTCCACCGTTCTAGCCGTCTCGCTGGTCACTGCCGTTTTGCTTGCGTTGTTCATGTGTGTCATGGGCCTCTCTGTCCCCGGGTCTGGCCGTTAGTAAGACAAGGTCGCGCAGAAATGGACGCGGTAGCTGTTGGCCTTGACGTTTTCGGTGTCGGAGAGGCCAACGCCGTAATCGCACTTCAAGCTGAAGTTGCGCATGAGGGAAAGCTCAACCCCGATACCCGTGCCCATGAGCGTTTCGTTGTGTTCGTAGGGCAGGCGGTCGTTGACCATGGTGCGGCCGATGTCAAAGAAGGGGCGGACGACCAGGTCCCAGTCGGCGCCGCCGTAGGGCTGCTGGGGCACGACGCGGAAGGGGACGTTGAGGTAAGGAATGGTCTTGGGCGTGGGCTGGGGATTGAACAGCCGGGGGATGTGCAGGCCGTACTCGATCGAAGCGATGAGGGCGGTATCGCCGGAGCAGCAGCTTTCGGGATATCCGCGCACGGTGTACATGCCGCCAATGACGTCTTCGAAGTTGGGGATGAGGCGATAGTCAAAGGCATACTGGCCGCGGAAGCTGCCGGTAAGCTCGTGAGCCAAGGTTTCCTTGGGCGCGCCGAAGAGGTACTCGAACCACTCATCCATGAACAGGGTGTGGCGGATGTCCCACTGGAAGGTGACCCACTGTTCGTCGGGGTTCAGACGGCCGAGGTATTCCATCTGGCGCTGCTGAGAGTCGGAGATGGCGGGGGCGTTGAACTCGAAGAACATGTTGGCCATGGTGATGTGGCGCGGGGTGACGCGCTCGAGCCGGGCGCCGATGCGGGGCAGGAAGAAGTCTTCATCGCCCTGCACAGCGGCCGGGTCGTTCTCGACGCGGACGTGGCGCCAGCGGGCGCCGCCGAAGAGGTCGACAAAGAGCTGCTTGTACTGGTAGACGTTCCAGATGAGCTCGCCGCCGATGGACCAGTCTTGTCCCTTGTAATCTTCGTCGGCCAAGCCCACGTCTTCGGCGGTGAAGTCGCTGTAGGTTCCGAAGAGCTTGAGGCGGACGCGGTCGCCGATGACGGGGAACTCGTAAGAGCCCATCAGCGCGTGCGAGTAGCGGAAGTTGGCGGTGTTGTAGTCCAGGGAGAGGATGTCGTCGTGGCCGGTGAGCTGGTTGTGGATGAAGCCGAAGCGCTCGCGCCATTCGCGGGTGGTGTCCGTGCCGGTGTTGGAGATTTGGGCATAGGCCAGCCAAGGCTTGTTCTCGCTGACGAGATAGTCGAGCGTGACTTCGCCCGGGGCGTTGCCGCGAGACACGGCGACGTCAACGGCGCGGCCGGGATGGCGGTTCAAGCGGTAGATGTACTCGTCAAGGGCATCCTTGCGGAGCAGGTCCGCGCCGAGCTCGGCGCGGACGGGGGAGCCGTTGCGGATGGCTTCGTGGCCTTTGAAGTCCACGCGCTCGGATTCGTCGGCGCGGGCGCCAAAGGCGATGGTGCGGACCTTGGAGACGCGGGTGGTGAAGATCACCATCTCCGCTTCCTGGCCCTTGAGGCCGACGGTGACATAGACGCCGATGACGCCGCGGCGGTTCATGGATTCGACCATGCTCTCGCCGATGCGGCGCAAGGCGCTTTCGTAGAACTTCTCGCCCTTGCCAGCGGCCTCGCTGACAACGATGGATACCTTGGCCTGGTCAAAGCCGGGACGCGGGGCGACATAGCCGTCCTTGACCTTGAGGAGGGTGACCGGCTCTTCAAGAAGGCCGCCCGCCACGGGCAGCGTGCCGTCCTTGATGAGGTCCGCGACCTTGTCCTCGTTGTCATAACGAGCGCGGAAGGCGGAGATCTGATAGCCCACGCCGTCCGTGTCCTTGTCGGCTTCGTAGACGACCGGCGCGGGCGCGGGCGCGGCTTCGGGGCCGGCTTCAGCCGCAACGGCTTCTCCCGCGCCTGCCGCCGCGCCTTGAGCAAAGGCGCCAAAGGCAAATCCCATGACCATCGCCAGCGCCAGCATACCGATTCCACTGCTTCGCGCGATTCGCTCAATCATGGAAAGCGTCCTCATGCTGTCCGCCCCTCCCAATACGTTACTCGTGCCTCTCATGAGAGCACTCCTGGCGATGTGGCCTATGCGCCCAAATGCGTCCGTTTGCCTTTTCAACGCGCTTCCTTCGCGATCAAGCTCAGGCTCCGGAATGCCTGCGCCAGCCTCCGGAGATAACGCGGCAATGTCCCTATGGTGGGGACAAAGCGGAGTTTAGTATAGCAATGCGAATTCCAATGTCAACAAATTTTTTTCCTGCTTCGCCCCAGCCCTGCCACCCGTCCCGAAACACAGGGAGATGATCGGCTCGCAAATCATAAAAACTTAGCGCAAAGAATGTTACAAATCGCGAAAAATCTTGATTGCAGACCACGGGTATAGCACCGGACATGAGGGAGTTGGTGTCGCCACGCGTATTGGGTCAATTCCTGCTATTTGCGATGAATGTGCGAACGAGAAGGGCATGTGTTACATTGTAAGGCTCAATAATACCGTTTGTTACGACACAAGCCCATCACAGTCTCCTCACGAGAGCGTAATGTGGCGTTCCCGGGCGTCTGAAGTCTGCCTTCGGGCAGGGCGAAATCGGTTCTTGCGTTAAAATGAAATATCTTCCAGGTCAAAACGCTGTGTTTGACCAGACAAAAAAGAGAAGTGACGATTCGGGCGCATCGGTTAGATTTAGAGTAGTTACCGTTAGGCATTTCCCCTGAACACGAGGCCTTGTGCACGGGCACAACGCGGCCTGGCGCGGACGAAAAGGCGCTGGGGCCGACCGACATGCCTATCAGCCGTGAACCCGCTAGGCTCGCGCCAGAGGCAAGGGAAGCAAATCCCCGCAGACACCACCAGCGCCTCGGCCACACTTCGGCGAGGCGCCCCTTATTTGGGCATCGGCGGGACGAGAATCAAGTGGCGCCCCTTGCGTCGCCCTCCCCGATTGCCCCGCCACGGGCAACGCGGTATGATCTTTGGCCTGTGGTTAGGAAGGGTGGTTCCTGATGAGGTGGCAACAATGGCGATACATTTAGTTAATGGGCTGGCGCTCGCCGGAGGCGGCCAAGCAGCGTCAATCGTCTACAGCGCAGCCCCGCAGTCCCGCGCCTGGGAAGCCGCTCGCATGTTCCAGGATGCCCTGGAGGACATCGCCGGTGTGTGGCCCGCGGCGTGGCGTGAAGACGAGCTGGCGGCCCTTCCTCCCGGTGTTGTGGTCCTTGTTGGCCCCAGCCGATTCACAAGGGACGTGCTGGAGGTGGAAAGCCTGCCGCCGCAGACTGCACGCATCATTTCCCGGCCGGACCGGCTCTACCTCGTGGGCGCGCCGCCCGCGGCCGAGACCGTGTCGCGCGCCCGAGGGGCTGGCTGGCGCGACCGCCACTACATGCTGGAGGATGAATACAGTGACGGCACGCTCTACGCGGTGACGTGGTTCCTGAAACAGTGGCTGGCCGTGGACCAGCTCTTTCCCGGCGACTTGGGCCGCGTGTACCCCTCATCCGAGCACGTCGAGGTCCCCATCGGCCTGGACGAGACCTACACGCCCAAGACGATCTTCCGCCGGCTGCGGAACAACTGCAGCGGACGCGGCCGCGACGCCGAAGGGCTGGCCAAGCTCGGGCTCGACCCCCGCCTCGTCCGCGACCGCGAGCCGATCGGCCGAGACTGGTTCCGGCGCCAATACCTAGGCTTCTCGGCCGATTTGCGCTTCACCCACAACTTTGCGGGCTGGTGGGAGCGATATGGCAAGGACCACCCGGACTGGTTCGCCATGCAGACCAACGGCAGCCGCGACCAGTCGGCCGAAAACCCGGACCGCGTCCGCTTCTGCAAGAGCAACCCAGGCTTTATCCGCCACGTGGCGGACACGATCAAAGCGCACTTCCGCGCGCATCCCTCGGCCCAGTCCTATTCCATCAGCCTCAACGACGGCGGATGCCACATGGGCTTCTGCGAGTGCGACGCGTGCCAGGCGCTGGACCCGGCCGAGGCGCCCAAGGTGAAGTACGGCGGCCGCGAGCGTCCCTCGTTGACGGATCGCATCTTCACCTTCTATTCCCGCGTGGCGGAGCAAGTGGCCGAGGAGTTCCCAGACAAACTGCTAGGCGCCTATGCCTACAGCGCCTATCGCCAGCCGCCGGTTCGAGTGACCAGCCTGCCGCCCAACCTGCTCATCGGTCTGGTGACGCTGCAATATGAAAACGAGGACCGCCGCCAGGAAGGCCGGCGAGAGATCGCGGCGTGGGCGCGGTTGTGCAAGAACCTTTTTATCCGACCCAACGCGCTGTGGGCGTTCAGGGGCTTTCCCGCGTTCTTCGCGCGCCGCCTGGCCCAGGACGCGCGCGACGCCATCGCCCTCGGCTGCGTCGGCTTCGACTGGGACTGCAACGTGGGCCACTGGGCCGCGTCGGGCGTCAACGTTTGGATTCTGGCGCAGGTGATGTGGAACCCGGCGTTGGACGTGGACGAGTTGCTGGAGCGATATTGCCGGCTCGGCTTTGGCCGGGGCTGGCAGGCCGTGCGCGATTACTTTCTGCGCGTGGAGGCCCTGAGCGAGGGCTACGCGCGCTCCAACCGCTGGATCGAGTGGACGCACAGCATCGGCGATCTCGCCTCCATCTACACGGACGAGTGGCTCAGCGGCAGCCTGGACCTGCTGGCCAAGGCCGACAGCATGGAACCGGACATGACGATTCGGCGGCGCGTGGACTTCCTGCGCACGGCCTTGGAGGTGACGCGCGTGCGGCGGGAGTATTTCGCGTCCGTGTTCGACCAAGCCGCCGACGCGGGCGCGCAGCGCGGCATCGAAACCGAACACCTCGACGGGCAAACCGTGCAGGTCTTCCGCGCGCGCGATCCAGAGATCTGCCGCCGCCGCGAGGAACTCTACCGGTCGCTGGCGGGTTCCTTCGCCTTCAACATCGGTTCGCTCAACTGGCGCAATCTGTAGGAACCCATCACGGACTCCCGCCAACGCATGACCGCCGCACTCCACGGACCGGACCCCGCTCTTCCCGCGCATCCACATTGACCACGCCTGCCACGCCGCGGGCCGCGACTGCGCCGAGGCGCTGGCGCGCATCCGCGACGGCGGGCCGCGCTACGCGCTGGGGTCAGCGTGCGCCGTGCCCCGACTCTCGCCCGCGGCCAACCTCAAGGCCCTGGCCCAAACGGCGTTCGATTCGCCGCGCGCGTGAGACCCGTCTTTGCCGTTCATAGGCCCTATGGGATCAGCCCCCCTTTGTTACTCCCCTGTTACACCATTCCCCCACGAACCGCGCTACAATGCCAGAGCCTGGGCGGACGCGGCGCGGGCCGGCGCTTGGGCGAGCGTTCAGTGGAGAGAGGGGAAACGATGCGATCCTTGAGTGACTGCGCGCTGGCGGCGGGTTCGCTGGCGGCGGCGCTGTGGCTGGGTCCGCCGGCCCACGCCCAGGCGCCAGGGGCAGGCGCGCCGCCCGCCAAGGGGCAACCCGTGGTCCGGATGCTGCCGGGGGAGATGGCCGAGGTCAAGGCGCCGATCGTTGAAGCCCGCCTGTTCAAGAACGGCCTGGCGCTGGTGACGCGCGCCCTTGACGCGCCAGTCGCCGGTGGAGAGTCCTTCATCGCCGACGCGCCCAAGCCGGTCCACGGCGTGTTCTGGGTCGAGTCCGCGGCGCCGATCGCCGTCGTGGCCGAAGAACGGGAGTTCCTGGAAAAGCCCTGCGGCCTGTCGCCCCAGGACCTGGCCGCCTATCTTGTGGGCCGCGAAGCCGAGATACTCCTATCCGAAAAAGAAACCATCGCCGGAACCGTGCTGGACGTCACGGACCAGACCCGGCGTGAGTTCAGCCGCGACTACAGGCCCGACCCCTATCGCTATTACCCCGGCCGCCAGCCCGAGGCGCAGCAAGCCCTGCGGCTGATCACGGTCAAGACCGCGAACGGCGTCGAGTGGATCGACATCGGCCGCGTGTGGCGCGTGCGCGTCAAAGGCGACAGCGTGGACCTGCGCGTGCCCGTGCGCCGGCCCGTTCTGTCGTTCCGGGCGCCCGCCGCCGGCAAGCCGCTGCCCGTGCGCGTCTCTTACCTGACGCAAGGGATCTCGTGGGCG
>CAYYEE010000031.1:0-18248 GCA_964470775.1 uncultured Planctomycetota bacterium
TTGGCGGGCTGAGGCGCCATGTCCCCGCCGACGAGGTGTCTTTTTCAACGGGCCGTTAGACACGAAACTACCAGCGCTTGTCCTGGCGCAACAATTCTTCCGTGTCGCTGGCGCAGAGGGGGCGCGAGAAGAAATATCCCTGGCCGAACTCGCACCGCAGCGACTTAAGCTGGCCGTGCTGCGTGGCGGTCTCGACGCCTTCGGCGATGACCTCCATGCCCAGGTTCTGAGCCATTTTGATGATGGAGCGCACGATCTCGAAGTTCTCGCCGCGCACGTCCATGTTGCTCACAAACGCCCCGTCGATTTTCAGCATGCCGAGGCTGTAAGTGAGGAAGCGGCTGAGAGAGGAACGGCCCGCGCCGAACTCGTCCATGTGGAGAATGGCGCTGCAGTCCTTCAGGCTGGCCAGCAGACGCTCGGCGGCGGCGGTGTCTTCCAGCAAGTGGCTGATCGAGACCTCGATCCAGAGATCGGACAGCCGGCAACCCGCGGTTCGAGCCGCGGCCTCAAGCCGTCGGGCCGGACCCTCGCGGGCCAGGAATTGCCTGGACACGTTGACGCCCATGGAAAGGCGCGTTTCGGCGGGAAAGGCGCTCTGCCATTGCGCGAGCTGCCGGCCGGCGGTGGCCAACGCCCAGTCGTCAATCTCCACGATGAGACCCGTGTCCTCGGCCAGCGGCAGGAACTCGGCGGGCGAAACCAGCTTGCCGTCAGGCTGGCGCCACCGCAGCAGCGATTCGAAGCCGATGATCGAGCCCGAATCGAGGCGGATAATGGGCTGGTAGTGCATCTCGAACTGGCCCTCGGCCACGGCGCGACGCAGGCTTTCTTCGTCGCAGGCGGGGGGCCGGCTGCTGGTCCGCGGGCCGGCGTCCACCATCACCAGGCGCGCCTTGCCTTCCGTCTTGGCGCGGTACATGGCCATGTCCGCCGCCCGGAGCACGTCCTGGGGCCTGTCATAGCCCGATGCCCCAGAGGCCACGCCGATGCTGGCCGTGGTCTTGACCTCGCGCCCGGCCAGGGCAAAGGGCAGGGACAAGCGCTGGAGGATGCGCTCCCCCGTGCGCGTGGCGTCGGACGGCTGCTTCAGGTCGTCGATCAACACGGCGAACTCGTCCCCGCCCAGGCGGGCCACCGTGTCCGTGGCGCGCAGGCATGTCTCCAGGGCGCGCGCCACGGCGATGAGCAATTGATCGCCCACTTCATGGCCCAGGGTATCGTTCACTTTTTTGAATCCGTCGAGGTCCAGGAAGAGCACCGCGAAATTGTAGTCGCCGCGGCGTTTGGATCGGGCGATGGCGCGGCCCAGCCGGTTGAGAAAGAGCGCGCGGTTGGGCAGGCTGGTCAGCGTGTCGTAGAAGGCGCCCCGCCGGAGCTGTTCCTCGATGATGCGGCGGTCATGGACATCGGTCGTGATGCCGACCATGCGCGAGGGCCGCCCCCACTCGTTCAGCGCCACGTAGCCGCGGCTCTGCATCCACCGGTAGCTGCCGTCGCGGCAGCGCATGCGGTGCTCGTTCTGGAAGTGCGGGGTGATGCCTTCCAGGTGCGCATTAATCTCGGCCTTGACCTGCGCCAGGTCGTCGGGGTGCACGCGGTCGAACCACTCCGAGGGGTTGTCGCTGATGTCCGCGTCCTGGCAGCCCAGAATGGCTTTCCACCGCGAGGAGAACTCGATGTGGTCCGTCTCCAGGTTCCAGTCCCAGAATCCGTCGTTGCTGGCGCGGGCCACCAGGGCGTTGCGCTCCTCGCTCAGGGCGGCGCGGCGTTGCAGGCGCGTCTTGTCGAGCACGTACCGCAACACGCGGTCCAGCGTTGAGGGCTGGATTTCGTCCTTGAAGAGATAATCGGAGGCGCCCGCCTCCATGGCATGGCCGGCCGCGTCCCGCGCCTCGGGCGGCAAGACCACCACCAGCGGCGCGCGGCATCCCTTGCGGATGGCCACGGCCAGGAACCGCAGGCCGTAGTCCTCGACCAGCGCGTAATCGAGCATGCAAACGTCGTGCGTGTTGCGCTCGAGCGTCTGCAGGCTGGCCTCGTATTCCTCCAGGCGCTCCACCTGGCAATGGTACAACCTCGACTCGCCAAGCGTGGCGCTGAGGCGGTCGAAGTCCGCGCCTTCGCGGAAGATCAAGAGCGCTCTGAGGGTCTCGATGGCCACGTTCCCTTCCTCTGGGTTGCGCCGTGGGGCGCCGCCCTCCGGACGCCCTCCGGCCACATTATAGACACCCCCCTTGCCGTGTCGCAACAGCGCAAGCGTTCCCGCGGAACGGTGACGGAAGGCGCGGGCGGCGCCAAGCCGGAGCCGCGCGCCGATTGCGGAGCCCTGGGCTGCTCGTGTAACCTGTTAGTTTTCCTTTGCGGATGGCTGGCGCCGGGGGTCCGGCGGCCGGGCTGTCCGCGGTCACGCAGGAAAGGCTGGGACGGTCATGGATCGGGTAACAGACACGCTGGCAAAGGCGGGGGTCGTTTTCGAGACGCTGACGCTGCCCGAGACGCTTGCTTCGGCCGCGGCGCTCGGCTACCCCGCGGGCTCCGTGGCTCGCCTGGCCCGGTACCACGGCCCCCAGGGGCCAGTCCTCGTGGCCGCCGGCTCGGACGCGGTCATCGACGAAGCCTGTCTGGCCCAGACGTTGGGCGGCGTCAAGGTCACGGCCGGCGGCGAAGGCGGCGGCTGGCTCTTTGGCGAGCAGACCGTCTGGGACGAGCGGCTGCTGCGGTCGCCGGTCGTGGTTCTGCCCACGGAGACGCCGGGCCAGGCGGTCAAGGTCGAGTCGCGGCGGCTGAAAGCTTTGTGCCTCAAGCGGGCCATGGTCTCGCGCGAGCCTGTCCGGCCCGGACGCCGGTCGGCCTACGACGTGCTGCTCGAGCGCGGGTTCGTGGACCGTGTGACCAGCGAGACCCTGGCGCGCGAAAATCTGGCCGACCCGGACTTGGCCGCCTATGTCGGGTTCGACCCCACGGCGGACAGCCTGCACGTGGGCAGCCTGGTCCCCATCATGGCGCTCAAACACGCCCAGCTCAACGGCGGCCGCATCATCGCTATCGTGGGCGGCGGCACGGGCATGATAGGCGACCCCAGCGGCCGCACCGACATGCGCCAGATGCTCACGGCCGCGGACATCGAGCGCAACATGCAGGGCCTGCGCCGCCAGTTGTCGGCCTACCTCGACATTGACGACAAGCGCCACCTGATGCTCAACAACGCGGATTGGCTGGCCAACAAGAACTACATCGAGTTTCTCCGCGACGTGGGCGTGCACTTCTCCGTGAACAGGATGCTGGCGGCCGAGTGCTTCCGGTCGCGGCTGGAGCGGGGACTCTCCTTTATCGAGTTCAACTACATGCTGCTCCAGGCCTACGATTTCGCCGTGCTGGCGCGCGAGCATCGGTGCAAGACGCAGATGGGCGGATCGGATCAGTGGGGCAACATCTGCGCCGGCATTGACCTGGCGCGCCGTATGAACAACGAAGAACTGGCCGGCGTCACATTTCCGCTGCTGCAGAGCGCGTCGGGCAAGAAGTTCGGCAAGAGCGAGTCGGGCAACGTGTGGCTCGACGCCAACCGCACGCCGCCGCACGAGTTCTTCCAGTTTTGGCGCAACGCCGACGACCTCGACGTGGAGCGGTTCCTGGGGCTGTTTACGCTGCTGCCCATGGAAGCCGTTCGCGAACTGGGCGCCGAGACGCCAGGGCCCAGGCTCAACGACGCCAAGAAGATCCTAGCCTTCGCCACGACGCGGCTGCTGCACGGACAGGCCAAGGCGGTCGAGTGTCTGATGACCGCCGAGGCGCTGTTCGGCGGCGTTTCGCCCGGCCTGCGGCGGCGGTTGAGCGACCTGGGCCTTGTGGACGAGGGGGGGCTCGCCGCGATGGACGGCCCGGCCAAGGTGGCGGGTCTGCCGGTCAAGGAGATCGGCCGGAGCTCCTTGGCCGCTCAAGGCTTGCTGGCTGGCGTGCTGGCGGACTTGGGGTTCGCCAAGTCCCGCTCCGAAGCGCGCCGGCTGATCGCCCAAGGCGGGGTGACGCTTAACGACGTCAAGGTGGAAGACCAGAATCGCGTGCTGGAAGAGACGGACTTTGTCGCTGGCTTGGCCATGGTGCGCGTGGGCAAGAAGAAGCATGGCGAGGTGCGGTTGACGGACTGAGCGCAAGGCGGCGGATCCGCCGCCTTGCGCCTTGACGCAGGGCTGGCGCGGGGCTATGCTTCAAGCGGTCTGCGCGCTGGGCGCGCGGCCCGCGCCGGGTTCCTCCCAAGGAGTCGATCCATGAAACTCGGAATGGTGACGTACCAGCTTGGCAAAGACTGGGATCTGCCAACCATCATCAAGCATTGCGAGGAGACAGGGTTCGAAGGCGTGGAGCTGCGGACAACGCACGCTCACGGGGTGGAGCCGTCGCTTTCGTCCGCCCAGCGCGCGGAAACGCGCAAGCTGTTCGAGAAGACCCCCGTGCGCCTCGCCGGGCTTGGCACGACGTGCGAGTACCATTCGCCCGATCCGGCCGAGCTGCGGCGCAACATCGAGGAGACCAAGGCGTGGGTGGACCTGGCCGCGGACCTGCGGTGCCCCGGCGTCAAGGTGCGGCCCAATGCCTTCCCCGAGGGCGTGGCGCAGGAGGTGACGCTGCGCCAGATCGGCCTGGCGCTGCGCGAATGCGCCGAGTATGGCCAGCATCACGGCGTGCAGATCCGCATGGAGGTCCATGGCCGGGGCACGTCCTACCCGCATCTGGTGCGGACCATGCTCGATATCGCCAACCACCCCAACGCCACGGCGTGCTGGAACTCGAACCCCACCGACGTCGAGGAAGGCTCCATCGCCAACAGCTTCAAACAGCTCGCCGGCCGGATCGGGCTGGTTCACGCGCACGACTTGTTCCTGGCCGATTACCCCTGGCGCGACCTGTTCTGCCGCCTTTCCGAATCGGGCTACCGCGGCTACGTGCTGATCGAGGCGCCGGCCACCAGCGACCCCATCCGCGTCATGCGCTACATGCGCGCGCTCTGGGACGCCTATTTGCCCGCCAGCCGCTAGCAGGCGTTCCTCCGCGGGGAGACCCGCGGAGGCAGAGGCGCGCGAGCCTTTGGCCCTTCATCTTTGCGCGGAGAAGCCAATGACGCCTGAATCAGCCTCCAAAGCCCAAGAGCAGATCCTTGTCCTCAAGATCAGCCTCGACTACACCATCCCCGAAGTCTGGCGTCGCGTGGAAGTGCCAGCCAGCTACACGCTCGGCGACCTGCACTCCATCACGCAGATCGCCATGGGTTGGGACGATCAACACATTCACGAGTTCAGCGCAGGGAAGAAAGTTCGTTACTCGCCCGGCTCCGGCCCCGGCGCTTTGGACGACACCGAGGACGAAGACTGCGTCACGGTGGGAGAAGTCCTGAACCGCGCGCGCAAGGCCATCGCCTACACATATGACTTTGGGGACTCGTGGCGGCACACGATCCGCCGTGAGAAGGCCATGCCTCCGGCGCCCGGCGTCACCTACCCGCGGTGCGTTGGCGGCGAACGGGCCGCCCCCCCCGAGGACTGCGGCGGAATCTGCGGCTATCACTGGGTTCTGGATGTCCTTGCCAAGGAAGAAGGCCAGAGAACCGAAAGCGATAAAGAGTTTTTGGACTGGCTGGGCCGCTATGACCCGGAAGCTTTCGACCTCGCCAAGGTGAACAAGGCGCTGGCCAAGTTGTCCTGAGCGGAGCGCCGCTACTTCACCAGCTTCTGCCCGCGCAGCGCGTCAAAGACCATCTCCGCGTAGATGTGGTTGCCTTCGGGGCTGAGGTGCAGGCCGTCGTTGGGGTTCAGGAACGCCTTGAGGTCCACCTTGCGCGCTTTCATCATGGCCGGCAGGTCGATGAGCGGCGCGCGAAGGCTGGCGGCCACCGCGCGGATACGGTTCTGGTAGGGCTTGAAGTTGGCCATGTAGGCCTTGCCGTTGCCCTGCTTGGGGCCGCCGGTGACGAGGTGGTTGACGATGAAGGCGCAGCGGCCCTTGGCCGCTTTGACGGCGCGGTGGAACTCGCGCAGGTTGCGCTCGAACTCGGCCAGGCTCACGCGCGCCACGCGCGCCCAATCGCGTACGTTGGCGTCGTTGAAGCCGTACTCGATCAGCGTCAGCCCCGGCATATGCGGCAGCACGTCCGTGGCGATGCGGTCAAACCCTTGCGACGTCGTGTTGCCGCCAATGCCTTGGTTGAAGACCTTGAACGCGCTTGGCTTCCAGGCGTCCAGCTTGAACTGCAGAATCGTGGGCCAGCGATCGCTTTCGGCAAAGGGCCGGGCGTGCGTGATCGAGTCGCCGAAACAGACGATGTTCATGGCAAGGCCTTTCGCTTCTCTCAGAGGGGCAGGCGCCGCAAAGCCGAGAGTATAGCGAGCCGCGCCAGCCCCGGCAATCGCCGCGCCGGAGGCTTGAAACGCGAGCCTCGCGCGTGTAAGGTGGCGCGGGATTGACTACTCGATCCGACTGGAGTCGCGGAGAGATGAGCCGGAGACGACCGGGGTTGGCGAGCGGCGCGTGGGCTTTGGCCACGTTTGTGATCCTGCTGGCTCTGGCCGTGGTGGTGGTTGTGGCCATGCTGGCGCCCTATCTGGGGCGGGCGCGCGAGGCGTCTCAGCGCGAGGCGTTGCGCGAACGGTGCGCCGCGAACTTGCGCGAGGTCTGGGTGGCGCTGGACGCGTGGTGGACCGAGCGGGGCGCGCTGCCGGAGCGGCTGGAGGACTTGGTCCTGCAGGGGTTCCTGACGAACCGCGAGGCGCTGGCGTGTCCGGAGCCGGGGCCAGCGGGCCGGACCCTGGGACCCGAAGGGATCATCTGCGATTACGCGTACGTCCGCTTCTCTTCGCGCGTGGCGGCGACGGGCGCTCCCATCGTTTTCGACCGGTCCGGCGCGCATGGCGGCGAGGGCAGGAACTTCCTGTTCGACGGCGGCGTTGTGGAGTTCCGCCAGGAGTCGCAGGCGCAAGCGCTTTTTGGCGAATGGGCCTCGGCGAACTCCGAGTTCCGGGTGTTCCTGCAGGAGTCGGGCGGCGCGCCGTGAGCGATGCAAGCGAGGCGGCCGGCGCCAGGGCCGCCGGCCGCCTCGCTTGGGCGAGTTGGACGACGGCCTAACGCAAGGAGGCTCGGCCGAGGAACTCGGGGATCTGGTGCTGCACGAGGGGCTGGTCCGGTTTGCGGCTCAGGTACTCCAAGGGGACCAATTCCTCGATGCGAACGGGCCGGCCTTCGTCGATGGACTTCATGGCCGCGATGCCGATGGCGCTGCTGCGGCAGCCGGCCTCGGGCAGGGCCAGGCGGGGTTCCTGCTTCATCACGGACACGATCATGTCGAGGATCATGACCGGGTCGGCGCCGCCGTGGCCGCCTTCGCCCGGGTCCACGGTGTAGGTGGCCTTCTCGCCGGTGAGCAGGTCCACGCGCTTGACCGTGGGGTCGCCGGGCTGGCCCGCGGTGAGGCCGGCCTTGTCGCCGAAGAAGTTGAAGGATGCCTCGTGCCAGCCCGAGAAGTGGATCTCGTTGTAGCTGGCCCGGGCGCCGTTGGCGTAGCGGATCGTGACGAGATAGAAGTCAGGAACAAGCCCTTCGGCGTCGGCGTAGGGGCAGTAGTCGCAAGCGTAGCCATCGGGCTGCTTGGCGCGGGCGTAGGCCTGCTCCAGGCGCTGGGCGCCTTTGTAGCTCAGGCCCCAGCCAAACGGGCAGGTGAGCACGTCAGGGCAGGCGTGGCAGCCCTTGACCTTGCGGTCGCCTTTGAAGACCGCCGTGTCGCCCTGGGCGTACACCTCGACAGGGTAGGAGCCGATGATCCAGTTCATGATGTCGAGCTGGTGGCAGCCCTTGTGGATGACGAGGCCGCCGCTGCGCGAGCGGAACTTGTGCCAGCGGCGGAAGTACCGGATGCCGGTCTCGGGGTGCGTGCACGTCCCGACCTTGATGTCGCCCAGTTCGCCGCGCTGGGCCACTTCCTTCATCTTGCGCATCATGTTGTGATAGCGCAGATTGAAACCCATGAGCAGCATGCGGTCGGCCTTGTCATAGGCTTCCATGACGTCAATGAGGCCCTGGGCCGTGTTGGACAAGGGCTTGTCGCAAAAGACGTGATATCCGGCCTTGAGGGCCTTGCACACGCACTCCGGGTGGGCGTCGTCCGAGGTGGTGACGATGACGAGGTCGTACTTGGCGGCCTTGGTGAACTGGCTCCACTTGTCAAAACGGGGCACGTTTTCGAAGCCGTTGATCTTGGCCATGGCTTCGACGCGCGCGAGGTTGGTGTCGTAGAGTCCGGCTACCTCGCACAGGTCCGGATACTGCATAAAGCTCTGGGCAAAGCCCGATCCTCGGCCGCCGACGCCGATGACGCCGATCTTGATGCGTTTCATGGGGTGTCCGTCGCCTTTCTGATTTCTGGGGGGCTCAACGGCCGCGTCGGACAGGCCGGACTGGTCCAACGGGTCCGACCCGACACGGCGTATTCAGCCAGTATATCGCTCCGGTGTCCGCGCCGCAAATCGCCGTCTCGGGCGTTCGGCCGGCGCCCTCAGGATTGCGCCTTGCGGATGCGTTTGCGGTACGCGGCGAAGACGCGCGCGAACTCGCGGTAGTCGGCCGGCGTCATCTTGGTGATGCGCGCGGGCTGGAAGAAACGCTGGCGATAGACCCACTCCGCGCAATAGAGCGTGGGCACGCCCACCTTGGCCTGCTCGGCCAGTTCCGAGGCGTAGTCGTCCGCGTTGTAGTGGCTGAACTGGCCGTCCGTGTCCACCACCGCGTAGGGCATGGTCTGGCGGTAGACCTCGGCGCGCCACAGCATGGTCTCGTGCGCGGTGAGGCGGCTGGTGTACATGTCCGCGATGCGGACCATGTCGCTGCTGTCAGCCAGATAGGGGTTGGCGACAAAGGTGCTGACGCAGGCGTCGGGCTTGGTTTTCTTTGCTTAGTCCCACAAGATGTCGCAGTAGCGGCGCTGAAGCTCCAGGCCCCACAGGTTCGCGTGGTTGCTCAGGCCCTTGCCCGTGGGCACGCTGAGCAGGCCGTCCATCTTGACGCCGTCGGCGTTGAGGCCGCCGGGCGCGGAACTGAACCACCTCCTTACCATGGACCGGAACCGCTCTTCGTATTTGGGGTTGGTGATGTCGCACGCCACGGGCTGGCCGTCGCGCAGGATGCATTCGTCCAGGGGCAGACCGTCCTTGGCCCACGCCGCGCTCCACACAAAAACGCGAATGCCACGCTCGTGGCAGCGGTCCACCCACGCGCGAAAGTCAGGCCATTTCTTCTTGTCCGGCTCCGGCGTGTTCAGGTGAACCTGCCACGTGGCGTCGAGGATGACGATGCCGGGCTTGCAGCGGTTCTTCTCAAGCAGGTTGATCCATCGGTCCGTGAGTTCCTGGGTGCACAGCTCAAAGGCGGGCGTGCCTGTGGCCTGGCTCATGCCCACCTGGTCATGCCAGGTGCAGTAGATGGGCTCGCGCCACCACGCCTCGGGCTTGCGGCGGACGGGCTTCGGGAGGTAGCCGTGTTCATAGGCGTGGCGCAGATAGGCCGGCAGCGCGTCCTCCACGGACTTGGCCGGCGCGAGGACCAGTCGGGGGCTCTGCCACTGGCCGTTCACGCGGAGCTTGCCTTCCCACGCGGCCGAAAAACCGCCGCAGAGCATGTTGTCCGGCGGATGGGGGGTGAAGGGGATGGCCACGGGCGCGTTCCACTCCATGGCGTCCCACGTCCACGCGCCGGGTTGCGCGGCCAGGCCGACGGAGACGCAGCGCTTGTCGCGGCGGTCGTGGAGGCCCATGCAGGAACAGGGCGAGGCCAGCGCCTGGCCGCACGCCGAGTTGGTCAGGTTGTTGCCGTTGGAGATGAAGAAGAACTCGGAGGGGTGATAGAAACGCCGCTCGTAGAAGTTGGGCGCGGTGTTGACGATCTCGTCGAAGTCGCCGGCGAATCCGCGCTCCTGGCCGTTGAGATAGCCGCGCAGGAATAGCGCGCGGTCCACCTCTCCGCGGCCTTCCACCGTGAGGAAGAACTCGATGGACGCCTCGCGGCAGACAAAGGTGGCCGTGCGGCTTTCCCAGACCGTGGAGACCTGGGGGATCGTGATGACGCAGGCGCCGTCGCGCTTGGCGGCGTGGGGCTTGCCCATGGATGTCGTCTCGTCGCGGCTGGTCATGGTGTTGACCGCGCCGCCGGGGAAGAACATGCAGCGCACGCGAGTCCCTGGCGCCGTCAGCAGGCCCAGATTCTCGTCGGGGCGGAGTTCGAGCTGGTAGTTGGGCGTATCTACGCGGATGCGGTCTTGGCGGAGACGGGTGGTTTTCATGTGCAGCCTCGATGGAAGTGAACCCTGGAGCGCCGAACGGCAGAGGGTATTCTTATACGGCGGCGGGACAACGGACGCAAGGGGCGCCCGAACGGGACGCGCGGTCTCACTCACGAGCGGACAGCCCTTTCTCGCTGGAGGGCGTCTGAGAAAACAACGCCCAACGCCAGCCCGGCGCCGTCATCGCGAGCCCGGCCGCGCAGCGGACCCGCGTGGCGATCTCCGCGCCAAGGACGGCCCGGAACGCCGAGATGACCACAGCCGCCAACGGGCGGCTTCGCAATGACGTTTTGCGCCCGCCATTGAGACCGCGCCTCAGGACCTGTGGCGCTCACGGGGCGCGGCGACGACTCAGGGGATGGGGCGGAGTTCGAGGTAGCGGAAGAGCTTCTCCTTGATCTCCAGTTCCACACCCTGGGGTGTGTGGGGAATCTCCTTTTGCAGGATGACGTCCTTGACCGTGACGCGCGCCGGGTCGAAGCCCATCTTCTTCCAGTCCACCTTCAGCAGAAGCTTCACGTCGCCTTTGGGCTCTTCGCGCAGGTCGGAGACGGCGATGAGCGCCGCCTTGCCTGGGTTCAGGTTCATGCACACCCAGATGTCCTCGCTGCCGCTGTCGGCGCAGGGGCTGATACGCCAGGAGGGAATCCACTGCGCGCCGTCCCAGGGGAAGCGCTTCTGCGCGTCCCAAACCTGCCACACGGCTTCGCCCATGCGGTCGTAGCCCTTGGCCAGATAGCCTTCCCGCGCGATGCCCTTGTACTCGGGCATGACTGTCTTGCTGATCACCATGCCCGGGTGCGCCTTGATGACGCTATCCACTTGCAGCACAAAGCGCCAGGAGTTCATGCGCGTCTCCGGGTAGGCGGGGTTGTTCCATCGCGTGAATTGAACAGGCAGGCCAAAGGGATAGCCGTAGAACTTGGGGATGGCGGCGTCGCGCGTCAGCGTGCTGCCTTCGCCGCAGTGATGGATATCCACGAAGGATTCGACGGTCATGAAGGGATAGGGCGAGTGGTGGGCGTAGACCAGGCCGCCTTTGATCATCTCGCCGTGGAAGAGGGTGTAGATGCGCTTGTGGAACTCGCGGTTGGCCCAGATGACGTACGTGCCGTGCAGCTCGCCCTTGTCGTCCACGTAGCCGCAACCGTGTTGGAGGCACGAGCAGATGTTGGCGGCCGGGGAGCTGTCGAGATAGACGCCGTTGACGCCGGTGTCGGCGATGGTTTTTCGCAGCGTGGCGATGTACCAGTCCGCGAAAGGCCGGGCCGGGCAGTAGAGGTAACCGCCCAGGCTGGGCTGGATGGGGTGGCGGGCCTGCTCTTTCCAGAGCGAGCCCACGTCGGGCCAGTCGCTGAAGGTCTGCCAGATGGCGTAGATGATGAACCATTTGATGCCGGCTTCGTTGCACACGCGCACGGCGTCGGCCATAGCCTTGGCGCGGATTTCGTTGAGCGCGGAGGGGCGATACCCGGGAGCGCCGAAGTCCTCGTTCCAGATCGTTTGCGCCCAGCACCACTGGCCAAAGGCGTTGACGCCGGCCTGAGCCAGGGCCGCGGCGTAGGGGCGGGCTTGGTCCGTGTCCAACCCCGTCTTGGACGGGTTGAGCGAAAAGGCCGACTGCGCGTACCGCAAACCGCGCAGCAACTCCTGGTTCATGGGCTTGGAGGGCGTGGCGAGCAGGGACCACTGGTAGCGGACCGGGCTCTTCAGATCCAAGGGCTGGGCCACGAGGTTCACCCGCATCCGCGCCGCGCCGCCGTCGCGCGTCACCGTGACGGCCTTGTCGTCCTTGCCCAGAGACCAGTATTGGTCGCTTTCGGCGCACCACTCGAGCCCCATGCGTTCGCCGCCCAGCCAAAGCGTGCAGGTGAAGGGAAGGGCCAGCCCCTCCGCCGGCAGCGCGCCATAGCCTTTCTGGTTCTTGACCATGGCGTTGCTCGGGGGCGTTCCGAACGACCCGTAGCGGTAGTGGGTGGCCAGGTCTGCTTTGACCGGAACATCGAGGACCACGCGGTCCACGCGCGCGGGCCCGGCGCCCTGAGGCGCCAGCGTCAAGGTGTATTTCATGAAACCGTCGAACTCGGCTTCAAGCAGCAACTCGCCCGTGAAACCGGCGGCCTTCAGGCTTTGGCGCCAGGCCAGGCCGGTCCTTTTCTCGCGGACGAGTTGCGCGGGCGCCCAGGCCAGGTCTTTGGCTTGCAGGTCCAGAGTCGCGGCCGAGGCGAGCATGTCCGCGCCGCCGTTCGCGATGCGCGCCGGTTGCAGGGCGGCGCCCAGATCAACGGTTCGGCCCCAGACCCTGAATCCGGCCTGCGTGCGTTCCATCGGCGTCCAGGGCTCGGGCACGAGGTCGGCGGCTTCGGGCCGGCCATAGTCGTTGCCCCACCACGCGGGCGCGGCCGGCAGCATGAACTCGGACTTCGCCTCGGTCTTGATTTCCTTGCCCGCGATGATCTGGCACTGCGCCACATAGGGGCCGGGCTTGAGGCCCTTCACGGACAAGTTCAGGGTGGTGCGGCCCTTCTCCACGCTCAGCGGCGCTTCGCCCTGCGCGGCCACCTTGCCCGCCGCGTCGAGGAAGGACACGCGGACGGTGTCGCCCTTGGCCACGTTGGGGAGACGCAGGTGATCCGCGATGACTTCGAAGACGCCGGCGGACAGGATGTAAGGCGTGAGGATCAGCTCGAGTGGATCAGTCTTGATAAAGGGCAGCGCGCCGCCGGCGAGCACGCGGCCGGCTTTGTCCGTGACGCGATAGTGAAGGACGTAGGCGCCGCGCTGGGCCGGCTCAATCACGCTGACGCGCCGCGTCTGGCCCGGCGGGACCGTGACCTCGCGCACGGCGTTCGCCACGGCGGCGTACTGCTTCAGGGCATCCTGCGCCACTTTGGCAGGCGGCACGTCGCTCTTGGCGTCCGTGGCGCCGCCCCAAAGGTCGGCGGCGCCGTCCATGGTCTTGAAGTACTCGACGCCGTCCTTGGCTGGCTTGTAGAGTTCGGCGCGCACGGCGATCTCGGCGGGCTTATCCGTGAAGTTGGCGATCTCGATGACCGCGCCGATTTCGGCGGCGGAGGTGGAGCCGGCCTTGAGCACGCGCACGGCCGGCGCCGGCCCGTCAAACACGAGATACCCAAAGTCCTTGCGCTCCATCCACCCTCGGATGAAGCTCCACGTGGCGAGTTGCGCGCCTGGGGTCTTGCGGTTGCTCATGGGCGCGAACTCCCACACCTCGCCGGGCTTGGGCGTTTCTCGGCCCAGGGACTTGAAGGGGATGGCCATCTCGCCTTCCCATCCCCAATCCGTCAGGCGCGCCTTGCAGGTCCAATCGCATTTCCAGTTGCGGTCCGTGACAGTCTGACGGCGGCCCTGGCAGAAGACGCCGGCCGCGTTGCCCACAAACGAGTACTCATAGCTGGCCCCGAAGTCGGGACGCAGGAAGAACTCGAAACAGTCGTCCTTCCAAACACTGCTGGGGACGTCTCCGGAGACGGGTTTCAGCGCGTAGGGCGGCCGGACGAACTGGAAGGCCAAGTAGAGCGCGTCGGCCGTGTAGCCCACATAGACCACGGCGCTCTCGGGCGCTTGCACCCCTTCCGTGAAGAGCATCAGGGGCGCCGTCATGGCGGCCTGTGTCCACTCGGCGCGGCTGACTTCGCCGTCCATTGTGGGCGGCTGGGTCATGAGCGGCGCCGTGACCACGGGCCAGCGGTAAGTGACGTCCGGCATTTCGGCCGGGTTCCGCGGGCGGGCGATGCCCGCGAGGCTTACCGCCGCGCAGACGGCCACGACGCCACCGGCGAACGCAATCATGCGGATCATGCTTTTTGTCTCCATTGTCTGAACCTCCCGCGTGACGCGGGTTCTATGGCCGGCGCGGCCGCAAGGTCATTGCTTTCCGGCTGGGCCGGCCGCCGGCGCGAGAGATTGGGGGTCGAAACAGAATCCGGCGCCGCTCTTGCCTTCCACCACGGCGCCGCCTTTCACCTCGAAGGCTTCTCCGTCTCTTTCCACAAGGAACGGGCGCGTCATGCGTTTGCCCTTTTCTTCCGTGACGTTCTCAAAGCCTTCCATGTATAGCGTGCAGGGGTCGGGCCGGAGCGGGACGTGGTGGAAGCCGAGCTCCTCGGGTCTGCGGGCCACGGAGGATATGCGAATTTCGTCCACGGTGATGGCGTTGGATGCGATGTAGCCCGGGAGGCCGAGCACGAGGCGCGCGGAGGACGGGATGTCGCGCCTGGCCGGCGTGGGGAACAGCCGCTCGCCGGCCAGCTTGCCGTCCACGTAGACGCGCATCTCGCGGCCGTTGCGCCAAGTGAACGCCACGTGCCGCCAGGCGCCTTGTCCCCAGTCGGTGGCGTCGGCCAGCGCGGGGTGAGGCAACTGCTGGCCATTGACGACAAAGGCAACGCGAAAGGTCGCGCGGCGAGTGACTTGGTCGAACCGTTTGGTGGTCTCCAGGCCCCATCCGGCGTGGATGGAGGCGCCCAGGTCCGCGGTGGTCTTGGGGATTTCCATGAGGCACAGCGAGCCAACGGATTTCCACCGGTCGCTGTTTTCGTGACGGGGGTTGAAGTTCAGTTTCACCCACGCCTCGATCGTGCCTTCCTCCAAATCCATGATCGAGCCGGCGGGGACCACGATGCTGGCCGAGCCGGCGGCCCAGGCCGGGGCGGCCAGCAGCGCGCAAAGCAGAACAGCGGGAAGGGACGCGGATTTTCGGAAAACGGTCATGAGTCCTCCTCGTCGCGCCTGGGCGCGGACCGGCCAGGCATTCACAAGGCGGCGAAAAGGTGAAGGGTGTCGGCGATTCGGAGCGCCAGGAAGTCGGGCCGGCCAGGGCCGGGGCTGAGGCGGACGCCTGTGAGCGCGGGGCAGCCGTGCTGGCGCGCGACGTCACGCATCTTTTCCAGCGGCCGGACCATTTGGCCTGCGCCGTCGTAAAGGCCAAAGGGTTCGATCGAGGTGTTGATCCAGAGCAGTTGCGGGACGGCCTGGGTCCACTGCACGGGGCAGGCGCCCTGGAGCATGTAGTCGAGCTGCCGCGTCCAAAGGCGTTCGCCCGCGGCGTCGAAGAGACTGAGGATGCCGAAATTTCCCCACCGTGTGCCGACAAGAACTTGTTGGCCGGGCAAGTCGGTGCGCAGGCGGCAGGGCAGCGCCCATTGGGCGTGGCCCATGCGGTGGACGGCGCGGGTCTTGCCTGTCAGCGCGTCCACGACATAGACGCCCGCGCTGCCCGCCGCGAGGAAGGCGACGGGCGGCTTGTCGTCGCCGGCGAACCAGCCCACCGGCGCGGCGTCATAGTGGCCGGCGGAGTGGATGGCGCGCATTTCGGCGGCGCGGTCGTGGACCCAGAGGACGGCGCCCGTGGAGGAGAGCAGGGTTCCGCCGGCGAGGACTTCGTCGCGGCCATCGCGGTTGACGTCGAAGAAGTGGACGGCGTTGTGATGGCCGTAGGGCGGGTCCACTTCCTGCCGCCAGAGGGTCTTGAGCTGGCAGTCCAGCGCCCAGAGCTGCCTGGCGCCGGCGCTGGTTTCGTGGCGGACCAGGATGTCCGTGGCCTCGCTGCTCGTCAAGCGGCCGGACTCGAAGGAGATGTCGAAGCCGTACACATTCTTCGGCGTGAACTCGGTTGGCAGTTCCGTTTCGGCCACTATGGCGCCGGTTCGGCCGTCAAAGACCGCAAGCGCGTTGGCGATGTCGCGGCGTGTGCGGCCGCCGCGGATACCGCCGACCTCGACCCCGCCACGCAGGCCGGTGAGGACGTAGATGAGGCGGCGATCCCCGGCCCCGCGCACAATGGCGTAGACGCCCGTGACGGCGCAGGGCGTCCGCCACAGCATTTCGCCGTCGAGCGACATGGCGCACAGGCTGTCGGGACAGGCCAGCAGGAGGTCGTTGAGGCCGGGCTTGCGCAGGGTGTCGCAGGCGAGGAGCCGGGAGTTGGGAGGCAGGGCCAGGTCGCGGACGTGGCGTTCCTCGGGGACGGAGGCGGCGCGGGCTCTGACGCCGGCGGCTCTTTGCTTTGCGGCTTCATCCCGATTTTGGAGTTGGGCTTGGGTGAAGGTCAGGGCGAGGTCGTAGAGGCGGCAAGCGCCGCGCGCGCGAAAACCCCAGCGGCCCTCAGCGATGGCGCTGTCGCGGACCTCGAAGCGGACGCCGGCTTCGGGGCATTCCGCGGTCAGGGCATCCGCGTTGGCTTTGACGGCCAGCGTCAGCGGCGCGGCCGGCGGGACGATCTCGCGGCCGGCGAGTTCGGTCCAGACGTCGTCGTCGCGGCGGTAGAGGACGAGGCGCTTCTTCGCCTCGACGCAGAAGAAGTAGTATAGGCGCGAAGTGGCGGCGCGGAACACGAGTCCGGCGTTGGCGGGCCGGCCCCCGGGGTCGTCGGGACCGGGCGGGGTCTCGGCCGCCAGCGGCAGAACTTGGCACGACGCGGCGCCGTCGCGCCAGGGCGGGGCGACGCTGACTAGGGCGCGGTCCTGGACGCGGGGGTCGTCCCACTCGATGGCCGGACCGAACGCGTCCTCCACGCGCGTCTTGCCCGGAGGCACGGCGTAGGCGGATCGAGGGGAGAAGGGGTCGTCCCACTCGGCCAGGACGCGGTGGGTCGGATGGTCGAGGTCAAAGGGCGGAAGGATGGGGCCGGGGGCGACTTCGGCGATGGGGAGGCGGAGGACAAGGGCTGGGGACTCGTTCGCGGAGACAGCCGCAATGGGGGACATGCGCGTCCTTTCGGGGGTGGCGGGGTCTGCCCGGGCGGAACCGGGACGAAGCCTGTCCGCTCTCTATTTTGCGCCGGCGTCGACGCCGGCCTCGACGTCGAGGTCGTGCCACACGGCCAGGGCGGAGTGGGCGTTGTATTCGTCGTTCTCGATGCCGTGGGCAGCCAGGAAGCTGGGCCGGCCGAACTGATTCTTGGAGAGGAGGTAGCCGTAGGAGTGGCGGTCGTACTCGATGGTGGTCTTGGGCGTGAACGTGCTGTAGGTCTTGACGCCCTGGGTGTGCCAGACGAGCTTCTCCTGTCCGTCGGGGACCACGGCGGCGTGGCCGTCGGCGTAGAGGACGTTGTAGGCGCTGCGATGGCCGGTCAGGCCCATGCCGGCCATGAGGCGGCTGTTGGCGATGTCGGTGTAGGAGTAAGGCAGCAGGTCCACGCCGCGGGCGTCGTAGCAGGCGCCTTTGTCAAAGCCGTCGCTGGCGACCGCGCGTCCGGAGAGTTCCTTCATGGTGCGGAAGAGCGGCTGGTTCGTGCGCACGCGGATGCCGGGTTTGACCCCGGGGATCATGAGCAGGTCGGTGTTGTTCTCATAGACGTGCCATTTCTCGCTGGACATGCCGTTGGCCAGGCAGCGTGTTTCCATGGCGAGTGGCACAAGGCGGTAGGCGTAATGGGAAAAGACGGCGCGGCGGTAAGGGCCTTGGTAGTACGTGCTCTGGTTGGTGTCGAGGTAGTACTGAGCGCGGTAGTCGCCGTACAGGAAGTCGGCGGCGGTGGTCCCGCCCAGGCCGCGCCAATGGCTGAGGCGGCAAACGCCAAAAGCGCCGGGCACGCCGCGGGCGCCGGGCATGGCGTCGCTGCTGGGGCAGTAGAAGGCGCCCGCGTCGCAGATATAGCCGCTGGTGAGAAGCAGGCCCAGGCCGTTGGGGGCCATGTTCAGTTTGCCCGGGCTCCAATCGCGGGGCAGGCCCAGGGCGGTGTCGTACTTGGAGGCCACGCCCAGGCAGCGATAGGCGGCAGGCTCGGCGCCGCTGCGGAAGTTGCGGTCTACGATGCGCGAGTTGACTGGGTTCGGGCACAGGGCGGCTTCGGCGTCGGTGACGGCGCCGCCGTCGCAGCGCACGTCGTTGTCCGAGGGCCGGTTGCGGAAGCGGATTCCCGCGTAGCCCATGGGGTGGCCGTTAGGCGTGCTCCAGGTCAGGT